>CAZMNG010000208.1:0-6919 GCA_964567505.1 uncultured Chthoniobacterales bacterium | reverse complement strand
CAGACGCCCACTCGTTGTTGATTGTCATCATCGCAGGGAGGCGCGCTGAGCGGCATCGGAGTGTAAGTGGCTCCGGAGGGAGGCCCGCGGCACGTTCAATGGCCGCTGGCGGCCGTGTCTGTGGCTGCCTCCGTCGGTTGGCCCGCGACAGCCACAACCGTGTTTCACATTTTATGACTGTGTCGTGCGCGGAGCGCGAGCGCCGCAGGCGCAACGGGCCGCCAGCGCAGCGAGCGGCCCCGCACTAATGGTGCATTGGTCCATGTAGCGTTTTTTTTGCGATCTGCGGTGTCCCGCTTACGTCGCGCTCGCGTCGCACGGGTGTTGGTGCTGTCCCGCATGTGTCCCGCAAATCCGTGCCGGCGACTGAAATGCGATGGTACAGCATTTGGCATTGGCTGTCGCAAGAATCGGATTTTGAATTCGCGCGACGGGGACATAGCGTTCGTGGGTGGAGGTGAACCAATGTATTCCAACGAAGAGGCAAGGGCGCTGATCGCCGAATGCTTTAAACCCGGCAATGGTTCGTCGTTGTTTACGTGGATGCTCGAGAATTCCGAGTTCTTTCTGGCGCCGGAGAGCGCTGGGCGAAATCGCTGGGGTTGGTGGTGTCCGAAGTTCGCGGCGATGGGGCTAATCGATTCGAAGCGGAGAACACCGACGGCGCGAGTTGCAAGCTAAACTTGGCGCGGGGTTAGGAAGGAGCAGGCGCGGAGGGAGAAGCGGCATCTAAGCCATCCTGTGGGCGCCGATGCCAAGAAAGAAGACAAGCAGTGGGGCATTCATTGAAAATAGAAGCTCACACCATTGGTACGTAGGGATTGGAATATGGGGGCAAACCAGAACGATCGCGATGCGATTTTGAAAAAGGTCGCGCGGCCAAAAACGAGGTCGGCGCTGTTCTGGTGGCTGTTCGATAATTACGACATGGTGCAGGCGGCAGCGGACGGTAGACGGCTGGAATGGCAGGATCTGTGCGTGTCGTTCGGGGAGCAAGAAATTACAGACAGGAATGGTAAGTCACCTACCCGCATCACCGCGCGTAAGACTTGGCAGCGGGTCCGTAAGGAGAAGGCCCAGCTCGAAGCCCGCCGGGCAGCGGCGGAAGCGGATCGCGTCGCGAAAGCGGCTGCCAATCCTCGCCGGAACATGCCGTCGCAATTCGTGAAGAGACATTACGCCCCGCCACTCGCTTTGGCTCCTGAGACAGCATCAACCGAAGAGGAACTATGGATGGGTAAATATTCGTTCGACGGGGATGGGATGATCATCGTGATCGATAACCCGTCGTCCGGCGTCTATGCGCAGCAGGAGAGAAATTTGCGAAGTTCTAGGCCCATCAATGATGGGATTGAGCGCTTTATAAAAAGCAAGGGGTGATCGATGAATATACACAGTTTTGAAGAGGTGACCGAGCCAGGCAGTGAGCGGGCTCCGGTCTTAGCCGTTCGTCATGGTCGTGGGCGAACGGGTGGGTCGACGTTTCTGGATCTTCTAATACAGCGCGCTCGCCGCGCGGGTCGCTCGGTGATCATCGGAGATGGGGACCGAGGAAACGCGACGTTGGCGAACCTTTATCCGCCAGGAGATAAATTTGGCGCAGTCCAACCGCGCAGTGACGATATTGCGGATGTTAGTGACTGGATTACGGCGCTGAGCGGCGAGATGGTTGAGAGCGAGGCATCTCTTGTCCTTGACCTCGGCGGCGGAGATCGCGTCTTATCGGAGCACTCTAGGGCGATGGCATTGCCTGATTTCTGCGAAGCCTTTGGGTGGGAGCCATTGGCGATTTACATGATCGGACCAGACCTGGAGGATTTTGAGCACGTGTTCAAGATTTTCAAGGCCGGGTATTTCAAGGCGCCACGGGCGATACTCATTATGAATGAGGCGCTGGTGAGAGCTGGCAAGAACGCCAGTGGCGCATTCGACCAAATCGTGGATCACGCTGGGTACCAAGAAATGAATGCCGCGGTTCGCCAAATGTCGATGCCGCGCCTTGAATGTATGTCTGCGCTGCGGGCGTCGGGGTTGAGCTTTTTCGACGCAATTGAAAATAAGCGGGGCGTGGATGGCAAGCGGCTGAACCTCGGGCAACAATTTCAGGTCAGAACGTGGCTTAACCAGATGGAAAGGAAGTTCACAAACCTCGGGATTGAGGAGTGGCTTCCATGAGCGGGGAGATGCAGATCAAGTCGAGCCGTGTGGACCGGCTTCGGACTGGTGCCGAAGAAATGGAAGCAATGCTAAAAGAGGAGGGGTTTGAGGACAATGGGACGCATGGTGTGTTCGTTCGCTGGCAACGGCAGACGATCGAGGACCTTGGCGATATTATCACGGATGCCGAGAAGATGATTTCGGTCAAAGTCGGCGGGCTCTGCGAGCGGGTCGAGAATTCGACGAAAACGCTTGAAAGCGTCCAGCTTGTTCAGCTGGACGGTCTATTCAAGGGCGCTGAACAAGTGCTTGTGATGGCGCGCGAGTCCGTGACTGCGGCAATGATGGTGAAGGAGCAGATAGCTGTCAAAACTGATTACGCTATAGCGGGTATAGCGAAGACCATGGGAGGAACTCTGCTTGATGAAACACAGAAATGGCTCTTGGAGGCTCAGAAGGAGCGTCTTCGTAAGGAGTCATGGCGGTTGGGAATTATCGTCGCTGGTGTGCTGATGGTGATCATGACGGTTGGCTATCAAGTGCGTGGGTGGCAGGATGATCCGGCAGTCACAGCGTTGGAGCGCTGTGCAGCAGCTCCCCTTTGGGTGCAGATAGGGGACGATCAACAGGCGGTTCCAGCGTGCAGGTTAGATGACGTTGCGCGGCGGAACGTGAAGGATCTGCCGCTGGCTGTTAAGGAGTGGGCCGGGGAGTGGCTTCCTTGAGGAATAAGATGCATCGGGGCGAAAGACGCGCTTCGTATGCGCGCGGCGAGGCGGAATATTGGGGCCTTCTTCTGAAGGAGATTTCCGTTATGCGAAGTTTTGCCGGGTTCAGCCGGGGGCTCGCGGTTGGAGGCTGGAAACAAACGCACGCTCCTGCAGGTGTCAGTGCCTTGTGCTTTCATGCTCGCTAGCCGGTGGGCAGTGGACGGGTTAGACCGGATGCCGGGAGGGCGGTCTGGCGGAGTCGGCACCGGCATTGCGGCGGACCTCGGTACGCGCCAGTTTTGACTCGAATTGGAAAACTCATTTTAGCTTGAAAATTGCGTTTCGGTTTCGCGCCGAAGGCCTCGACCATGAGGGCCTGCTTCATTGAAGGAGGAGCTTGTGGTCAAAGGCATAAATTGTCTCCAGTTTTGTGAGAAAAGTGGGGCGTCGAGGATACTACGTCGTCTGACGATAGGTGCAGGCGCGTCACGAGGATGGCGTCGTTCTAAAATCTCCGTGGCCTGTGCGGCGATGCTTGGAACTGCCGCACAGGCACAGACATCAACCCAAGTCGTGGTCCCGTCCGGCCTGCCGGTGCAGGTGATTCCTAAGTACCAAGAAACGGGAATAACCTTCAGTTTTCCGGCCGGTGGCATCGCGAGTTCTGGAGGAACCGGGGGAACAGGCGACCCGAGTGGGACCGGCAGCACGGGGGGAGATACGGCTGGAGGAGCCGCCGGAGGTGGTGGCAGCGACAATGGAGGCTCAGCATACAACACGATGATGGCTCAGAGCTGGGGGACGGCGGCAGAGAATGCAGCGATGGCGATGGGGGTCAATCCGTCAGCTCTAGCGGCAACCTGCGTAATGGAAAGCGGATGCCAAAACACGCCGGCTGGTTCTGGTGGCTCAGCGTCCGGCGCTTTTCAAATGATAAACAGCACGTACACAGCGGATATCGCCGCTGCTGTCGGGCTTGATCCGGCAATAGCGGATAGCATCACCTCGGGCCTTGCCGGCAAGATGGACCCCGGCACAGAGGCTTACGCTGCCGCGTATGATCTAATGAATGATGCCCAAATACTGCAAAATGCGGGGATCACAGATCCGACAGTATTGGACACACGAGCCCTTTATCAGTTTGGGCAAAGCGGCGGAATACAGGTCGCCACGGCGGATCCCTCAGCAAACCTAGAATCGCTCGTCAATTTATCCCCTGCTAGCATGGCGGCGAATGGCATTACGTCCACAACAACGGTTGGCCAATGGCAGCAAACCATCGCGAACAAACTTGGTGCAAACGCGAATCAAGTTGTTCTCGCCGCTAATTGATTGGAGGAGTCATTATGCATAGTCATTCACATGTAATGTTTGCCGCAGCCGGCATCATTGCAATAGGTACTGCAGATGTGCAGGCGTTCGAAAAGGGTAGACCGATAGATGGATACAATTGCATGAGCGTAAATTATAAGGCGCTCCATGTTACCGATGAAGAGGCCTTTAACGGGACTGGTCTTCGGTCCGTGTTTGCAGGCCCGACAGAGGCGTCAAGAAAACTTGGGACGACTGGCGGTACGGTTTATGTGGAGTGGCCGCTTAACAAAGTTGACGGTTTTGTCCGAATTCTTCGTCCTAACGGTGAGCATGCCTGGATCGCTGAGATCGCATTGAAACCATTCCAAAACGCGGATGCATCGTCAATAACTTGCACGCTTTACCAGAACGCGAATGGACGGATAATGTTCAAGCCATCTAGCGCGGCGCCGTCCAAGCGATAAGATTGCATTGCTTCCTTAGGTCTGGAGGCACTCGGCCAAGACGATGCAAAAAGGGATTGCTTCAGTTGCCCTTCGTCATTGCCATTCCTAGACTGCCTGTTCGCAGGCGATTGCCTATGAGTTTGTTGATTCGTTGTGTGGCTCCAGCAGGGAGCCGGGCGATCGATCCCGAGCGGCCGGCGACAACTGTGCTTATGAAGGTACTCCGTCGGCGAGAATGGTGGGAGTGGTCCTTGCCGACGGCGAAACGGGGAGACTTTCGCTCCCCGTTCATCCGCGTGATTAGAACGGAATGTCGGTGTCGGCCGCCTGCGGGGCGCTAGCGTTCTGATCCTCGGGCGCATCTTGGCGGCCTTCGGCTTTGGCGAGGCGCTCGATCTGCTCGCAAGCGAGCGTTATTCCATAGACTCGTTCGCCATTGCGCTCGTAGCTGGTCTGGCCGAGGGTTCCGGCGGTGTAGACGAGGTCGCCCTTGGTCAGATTTCTCTTGACGAACCCCTGGGTGGCTTCATTGAAGATCGTGACTTCGTTCCACTTGACACTCTCCACCCATTCACCGCGGTTGTCCTTGCGCGAATAATTCGAAGCGATACTGACGCGAACCGTTGTGCCGACATCCTTGATCGCTCCAACGCGGCCAATGATCTTGAATTCTGCGATTGTGCTCATGATCGTAATTCCTGTCTCTAAGCGCCTTGGGGCTTCCGGCCCATCCGGTGTGTTCCCCTCGGTGCGGCTGAGAGAGCCGGGCCAAGAACCTGGCTTGCACCCTCGACTGCCTCCCAAGGGCGGCAGCGTGGGCCGGAGCGCAGCGGAGGACGGCGAAAGACGGCAATTTTGATCGCGAGGAATTCGGCCGTAGGCCGAAGGGGAAAATTGCCGGCTGGAACCGTTGCTGGCCAGGTCGGCCAGGTTAAGCCGCGAAGAACCGAGGGGATACACAGGCATGGCCAGGAGCTTCCGAGGGATCCTAAAGTGAGACTGAAACGATCATGAAATTCGCCGGAATTCTTGGGATCATCAGCGGGGAACGATCTCAAATACGTCACCGGGCGCGCATCAGCTTTCCGGAGAGACTTTCGAGGAAAGGAAAACGGCCGGGGGCGCGGCGCTGTGGAACAGCGATCTTTTCGAAGGCTCTCGATGAGGTTCCCAGCAAGAAGCGGGCAGGGGCCTTCGTTAAAACGCCGCCGGTCCTCGGGCTTGCGGAGAGTGCTGCGGGAGGGTGACGATGAAGGGCGAGCAGATCGTGCGCCTTTCCAGTGTGGCCGCAAGGAGTCACATAAACAAGACGCAGCCCTTGTCGCCCAGGATAGAGGCGACACGTTCTCTTCGAATGGGTGAACGGGGAGGCGGAAGCCTCCCGCTTCGCGCAAGGACAACAGCGCCGATGTAGCACTTTAGCCGGCCAACCATCCGCGGATCACGCATCTGCGTTTTTGCACAGCCTCGGCCGGAAGCAGAAATGGTAATTGCCTTCCACTGTGGTGAACCGCCCGCGGGCGACTTGGCCGTCCTGCGTGGCCCGCTACAGCAAAAGCAAGTTCGTTGTCGGAAGCCGAGGATTGGGAAGAGCCTTATTTCACGACATTCGCGAATACTGCGAATATCGCTCGCGCCTTCGAAACTTCCCGCCAGCGGTCTTTCCTTTAAACATCATGCCGAGGCCGCTGTCGTGGCAGTGTGCATGAAAGGGTGTCTTCGCCTACATCGCGCGAGAGCCAATGGGCAGCCTTGGAGAATTGTGGCGAATTCGCCACACTTGTGGCAAATTGTTGTCGCGTCACATTCGACGGCCCGGGTGATGGTAAATTACTGATGCGGCGGGTTTGACTCATACCAATACTTGTTTATCTGACCAAACGGTTTAGCCATTCCCGTCGCGCCCTCAGACGTATTCGAGCGCAAGGCCATCGTCGAGGCCGAGGATTGGGAAGGGCCGGGTTCCAAACCCCGCATAAATGCAGCCGCCGTCGTGACAGCTTTCCCTGAAACCTGCCGACGCCGGGAGGCTCCGTCGTTCCGGCATCGCCGTGAAGTCGCGGCCCCAAGGATGCTGACTGTGCAAAACCTGTTTGGGTCTTCGCCTGCTATCAAGTTTGGTGGTTTCTAGTTTTTATGATCCGGACGCACGGGCCTTCCTCATGCTCCTCTCTGGTAAAATGATTCGTCATCCCGAATGCGCTGACCAGCCGTGAGGGCGCCGAACCGGTTTTAAACGACGGGTGAGGGATGCCTGAAGTGAAATGGAACAGCACGACGACACCCGAGGAG
>CAZMNG010000207.1:0-6925 GCA_964567505.1 uncultured Chthoniobacterales bacterium | reverse complement strand
CCGAAGATACTCTGTCTGGACGAAGCATTCAGCGCCCTCGACGTCCTTACGGCCGAGAACCTTCGGAATGAAGTCGTGACGCTCTGGCAGAAGCAGGCAACCACGCTTAAAAGCATTTTTATGGTGACCCACAATATTGAGGAGGCGATTGAGATGGCCACGCGTATCTGCGTCCTGTTCCCACATCCCGGTCGGCTCGGACTTGTAATGGAAAACACGCTGGCTTATCCGCGAAACCCGAATGATCCGGAGTTTCAGCGGCTCGTCAAGGTCATCCACGAAACGATTACGTTGCAGGCCCTGCCCGACATCCCGCCGGAGCCGGCTCCGGTTTCCGGGCGACCGATTTCCAGGGCCCGATCCCGGATGGAGTCGATCCCGACCGTCCCGGTTGGACGAATTATCGGCTTGCTGAGCATCCTGCAGGATCATCCTGATCTCGAAGATATCTACGATATCGCAAACGAGATCGGGACAGACTTCGGCGAAACCATCTCGCTGGTCAAAGCGGCGGAAATTCTGGAGTTCGTCGATACGCCGAAGGACGAAGTGCGATTCACTGAGCTCGGCAGAAAATTCATCGCCGCCGACAGCGATACGCGCCCGGTTATATTTGCCGAACAAGTCAAAAAACTTCGCTTATTCCACATTATTCTCGGGTATCTCGAGGTCCAATCGGAAATCGATCGTGAAACCGTATTGAAAGATATCGCCACCGCGCTCCCGTACGAGAACTCGGAGAAGATTCTTGAAACGATGATTGCCTGGGGACGATACGCCGGCTTGATGGATTACGACACCAACACCCAGATGCTGACTCGACCGGAGAACGACGTCGAAAAAATAGCGGAGGAAAAAACGAAACCCGACGAGCTCGTGCCGAAGTCGTAACCCTGGTATCCGGTCCTATTTGCGTTGGCTCGCCACTGGACCAGATTTTTCTTTTGCGAGCGGACAGCGCCGCCGCGTAAACCACCAGATCCCAAACAGGTCCAGCAACGGTCTCCAGAGGAATTGGCGAACTCCATATTTCGATTTTCCACCACGTCTCGGGCGATGATTCACCGGCACCTGCCGAATCGTAAATCCCGCGCTGATAGCGAGCGCCGGGATGAACGAGTAAAGCGTCCGGATCGGGATGAAAGCCTCAACGACCCGCCGGTCCAACGCCTTCAGTCCGCACCCACTGTCGACTACCCCGTCTCTAAGGATGCGGCTTCGAGCAGCGTTGGCCAGTCTTGACATCGCCTTCCGCGCTTGAGAATCCTGCCGGTTCATGCGAATCCCAACGGCCATGTCCACCGCGGTCAATGGCTCGAGAACTTTCGGGATATCCTGCGGATCGTTTTGCCCGTCGCCGTCCAGCAGGATAATGATTTGGCCTCGGGCAGATTTCATTCCAAAAAGTAGCGCCGCGGCCTGTCCACAGTTTCGACTCAGCGAGAACAGACGTCCCTGAGGCCATTTTTTAAACTGCGCTGCAACAATCTCGGCGGTCCGGTCGGCGCTGCCGTCATCGACCAGCAGCAGTTCGTAATCATCGGTCCAGTTCTTTGCAAACCGATAAATCTCGTCGAGCAGGTCTCCCACGACCTCTTCTTCGTTATACACCGGTATAACAATCGAATACTGTGGATCTGCAGGGTCGCCGGATCGTTCTGGAGCCGCAAAGTTCATCGGAGACTGGGACTGAGACCTGATCCCTCAACGATGATTCGGTATCGGCGCAAGGAAAATCTTTGCATGTCCGGCCGCCCCTTCTAGATTCGACAGGCGAAAACCGTCTGCTCGAGTAGAGCTCTGATGGGGGCGATACCGGCCGCAACCATTTAGCTGTAATAAAATTGAAACACGATTGAACGAGTGATCTTACGCTGAAGAGAACGGGCCGTGCACTGGCCGGGACCGCCTACACCATCATAATCCATGGGCAGACAAGATTCAGCGATTTCGGCGGATGCTCCGGGAGTGAAACTGAGTCGAAACGACCAGACGCTCGAGTTGAGACTCACCGGCCGCTGGAATGTCCGGGACACGCAATCCAGTGAAATTGACGCTATGTTCTCCCAACTGGAGCGGGAAGGGCCGGCGAATTCATTCCGAATCGACATGAACGGTGTTGCTTCATGGGATTCAAGCCTTTTGGTTGTGCTCGCACGGGTCCAGGATTGGTGCAGCAAACACAACGTCCAATTCGTACGGGAGTCGCTTCCGACGAATGTCGCGAGCCTGATCGAGCTCGCCGAAGAGGTGCCCGAGCGGAAAACGGGCCGGGAAACAAAGCAATCCTCGTCAATCTTTACTGCCGTAGGGAACGACACGATTGCGGTCGTTGGAGGATTTGTCGCTGCGCTGGAATTTATAGGAGAGGCTGTGCTCAGTCTGGGCCGGATGCTGCGTGGCAGCGCAGCATTCGACTGGCGCTTATTTTGGCTGACGACGCAGGAATGCAGCGCCCAGGCGCTCCCGATTGTGGGAATGATCAGCTTTCTCACCGGACTGATCTTCGGGTTTGTCGGCGCTATCCAGCTTCGGCAGTTCGGAGCCGGGATTTATGTTGCGAACCTTGTGGCGGTTGGCATGGCCCGCGAGATGGGGGCGATAATGACCGGGATCATCATGGCGGGCCGGACCGGTGCGGCATTTGCTGCCCAGATAGGGAGCATGAAGGTCTCAGAAGAGATTGACGCTTTGCGAACGCTCGCAATCTCGCCAATGGATTTCCTGGTGGCACCGCGGCTATTGGCGCTTTGCCTGATGATGCCGCTACTGGTGCTGTACTCGGATATTGTTGGAATTATGGGCGGCTCCCTCGTTGGCCTGACGTTCCTGGGGCTATCATGGACCCAGTACTGGAATCAGACGGTCGGTTCCATGGGAATCGTGGATATCGCAACCGGATTGATCAAGAGCGCGATATTCGGTGTCATTGTCGCCATGGCCGGATGCGAAAGGGGCATGAAATGCGGAAATAACGCCGCCGCAGTTGGCAATGCCGCGACCTCCGCGGTAGTGCTTGGAATCACCTGGATCGTTGCGTCCGACGCGATTATCGACGTGATCCAGGAAGTGTTGAACGTGTAGCGAGCTAAGTGCACAAAGAGCCTATGGCAGAATCCCAGGCGCCAGCCAACAAAGATTCCGTTAAGGGTCATCCGTCCCAGCCGGCGATCGAGGTCAAAGGCCTTGACATTGGGTACGGCTCCTACGTTCTGATGCGGGATATAAACTTCGCGGTTAAACCTGGCGAGGTGATGGTAATCATGGGAGGCAGTGGCTGCGGGAAGAGCACGCTCCTCAAATATCTGATCGGCCTTAAAGAGGTCGAGCAGGGCGAGATTATCTACGGCGGACAAAGCTTTTCAAAAGCCTCTCAGAAAGAGAAGGAGGAAATGCAGAGAACATTTGGTGTTTTATACCAGGGGGGCGCCCTATGGAGTTCGTTGACACTGGCCGAAAACATTGCACTTCCCCTGGAACAATATGCGAAGCTTCCGCCTAAGGAGATTGCCGAGATCGTTTCGTTGAAGCTGGCATTTGTCGGGCTGAAAGGATTCGAAGAGTTTTATCCCTCAGAGATCAGCGGAGGCATGCGGAAACGCGCGGGTCTGGCGCGCGCGATGGCACTTGACCCGGCGCTGCTCTTCTTTGATGAACCCTCTGCGGGACTTGATCCGATCACATCCCTGCGCCTGGACGAGCTAATTTTGCGGCTGCGCAACAGCCTCGGGACGACAATCGTCGTCGTCACCCACGAACTCCCATCAATTTTTACAATTGCTGACACATCGATTTTTCTCGATGCGGAAACAAAAACAGTGATAGCGCACGGAAATCCACGGGAACTGGTGAAAGAGGGAAAGAGCGATCCCAAAGTACGGGAATTTCTGTTACGAGGCGCTCCGGACAAGACTCCGATCGGCCTTCCGCGAGAGGAGCCGGCTTTGAGAAGCGAAGGGGTACCGGCCATGAGCGCCGGCTGATGAACGAGCGTTAGATAAATGAGTCAAAAAGCGAATCCGACATTAATTGGGGCCTTTGTTCTGGGAGCGGTGGCTATCGCAATCGGGGCAATCGTTTTCTTTGGATCGAGCAATCTTTTTGCGAAGAAGGAGAATTTCGTCACTTATTTTAATCAGTCCGTGAATGGGCTGGGGGTAGGATCCAACGTAAAATACAAGGGTGTTACGATCGGCAAGGTGACAAAGGTTCAGCTGAGGTTCCAGGGTCAGGGCGAACCGCCGTTGGTCAAAGTGATGTACGAAATCAACACCGATAACCTTCTAAACAAGTACGGTCTCTCAGTCGATCTCGGAGACCAAGCGACGCGCCAGAGGGCAATCGAAAACGGGTTTCGCGCAAAGCTCGATTTTGAAAGCATTATCAGCGGACAACTGTTTCTCTCCCTCGATTTTTATAAAGACGCTGAAGTGGCCGTGCTGCATCCGGAGGCGAACGACGGAATGCTCGAGATTCCGCCTCAGCCTTCGGATATTGATGCAATTCTGGCTAATCTTACCAAAGCAATCGGAAATATCGGTTCCGTCGATTTTGCCGGACTGGCGAAGAATCTGCAAGCTGCATTGAACAGTGTGCAGAACGGTATCGACGCCATGCACCTGGGTCGACTTGGGGACTCCCTGGATAAAGCGACTAACTCAATCTCGAATCTCGCGAATGGAGAACAGGTCAAGTCCGCGCTGGCCAGTGTTCATCAATCCTTCGATCAATTAACGGCAACCCTGAAAAGTCTTGACCCCGCGATCGGAAATCTCAAACCGACGATTGACCAGGCAAAGGGCGCATTAACAAATCTGCAAAAGAGTACGGCCGAACTCGAGCAACTGCTTAAACCGGATTCGAGTCTTCGTTATCAGCTTGATAACTCGCTCTCTCAGATAAGCGCTGCAGCGGCTTCAATTCAGCAGTTGTCAGATTTCATCGATCGCCACCCCAACTCGCTCATATTCGGGCGCAAACCGGCAAAGCCCAATCAACCTTGAAACAGCTACGTTATTGCGAGGCAGTCGTCATTGGATTGGCGGCGATTTTCGTGGCCGGCTGTGCCGCAACGGAGCCTGAGCCGACCTATTATGTGTTGGCCGGGTCACGTTCGGGCACTACGAGGTCACATCCACCCGGCGCCGTGAATGTGTACGTTCGCCGCATCGAGGTGCCCGCCTACATCGCAAAGCCCGGATTGATAACTGTCAAGGAAGGGACGGAGGTAAGTTATGCCGACACCAATCTCTGGGCGGAACCGCTCGACCAGGGTCTCTCAAGAGCGGTGGCTGAGGATCTCAGTAAAAACTCGCGCCTGACGGCGTTTGGTTTTATTCCCACCGCGCTTCCGCCCGATCACGCCTACGACGTCTGGATTCGCCTGGAGCGATTCGAGGGGACCAACGACGGACATGTTATTTTGCGGGCACGCTGGTGGGTGTCTACCGCCGGGAGCTCGGATTCCATCGGCGGACGAACGACCGAAATCCGGCGACGCGGCTGGCAGCCGGGCGATTATGGCGCGTTAGTCCGGTTGTTTCGGCGCGAGGTCCAGGAATTAAGCCGTGAAATTGCGACGGCGATTCCCTGATTCGTACCCTGGCTTGGAGTATTGCGGTCAATCCTGACCGGTCCGCGTCACCCTCGGCCATTGCTTTGTCAGCGGCGGCTTGAATCTTTGCTTTGAGAATGAGCCAAATGGCAATGACCCCCACAACGAGGCCAGCAGCAAGCATGACGATTTCGGTCATCATAGCAGGTCCACCAGCGCCATCGGAAAAAGATTTCGTCCGGTCAGCCGCCGGCCGGTTTTGGTTGAGCGGCCCAGGCCCCTTTGGTAGACTCCGCTGTTGTGGACGCGGCACTGGAGTCGACGGCCGTTGGACGGCCCAACTTCCTCACGACCCAGTGGGGACTGGTGGCCACCGCCTCGGCGCAAGGTACTACCGAAGCCCGGGCTGCTCTGGACGGGCTCTATCGTGTCTATTGCTACCCGGTTTACGCGTTTATCCGGAGGCGCGGTTATGATCGGCAAGATGCGCAGGATCTCACGCAGGATTTCTTTGTTTACCTATTGGAGAAGAGCGCGTTGGGCCGAGCCGACCCCCGACGTGGCCGGTTCCGAAGCTTTCTGCTCGGGACACTGGACCATTTCCTGGCCCATGCGGCCGAACGAGCCCGCACCCGAAAACGAGGCGGCGACTGCCAGTTCGTTTACCTAGACGATGATACGGCGGAAAACCGTTACCAACTCGCGGCGCAGATGACGGCCGAGAAGATCTTCGAGGCGCGTTGGGCCGCCGCGCTCATCGAAGCCGCCCTTGTGCGGCTCCGCGTCGAGTTGCAAGCATCAGGCAAGGGGCGACTATTCGAGGCGGTCCAAAATTTTCTCCTCAGCGGCGAAGACGATTCTTATCAGCAAGTCGCCGACAGGCTGGGCTTGAGCCTGGCGGCCATTAAGACGGCTATCCACCGGATGCGCAGCCGGTACCGCGCGCTGTTGCGCGAGGAAGTGGGGCGCACAGTGGCGACGCCCGCAGAAGTCGAGGACGAATTGCGTTGTCTTCGGGCGGCATTGAGGGGCTGAAACCGCAAGTTTTCCAGAGCTTCCACACCATGGCCACCGAAAACAAATCCAGGTTCGTTTGCAGCAAATGCGGTGCCGTGCTGCTGGGTGACGAGCCCTTGGGCGACCATTGTCTGGCGTGCGTCCTGGACGCGGCGCTGGACCAGGAGGAGGGCTCAGCCGACGACGCCGGTCTTTTCGACCATTACCGACTAGCCACGCACTCCGACGGCACACCTGTGGAGTTGGGTCGCGGCGCAATGGGGACCACTTTCAGAGCTTTTGACATTAATCTTCGATGCCCCGTGACATTGAAAGTCATCAGCAAAAAGTATCTTGGTGACGAACCGGCCCGGC
>CAZMNG010000206.1:0-6929 GCA_964567505.1 uncultured Chthoniobacterales bacterium | reverse complement strand
CTGGAGTTCCAATTTACCCCAATTGTATTCCTTGGTGTCATAGGTGAATCCGAAATCGATCCCTTCGGTCCTCTGATTACCGAGGTTCAGGTAAGTGCTCACAATATCCGTAACGAGGGTCGTGTTCGGATCGCGTACGACAAAATTACCAGGCGGCGGTGTCGTCATATCGACAATTTGCTGCGGCGTCAGCGTTCCGATAAGGTTATGCTGGTCAATCTGGAACCAGTTCATGTATGCGGAAAAGCCGTTCGCCCATTTCCACCAGCTCGTGTCCGGATCAGCAGCGCCCGGAGACCAGACGCCCCCAATGAAATATCCGTACGAAGTCTGAGGCTGAACATTCGGGTTTCCACGTGTGCTGCTGATTGTCGTGTATTCGCCCGCGGCTGGGTTCTGCGGGTCGATAATGCCTGTCTCGGCCGGCAGTGGCGAGCCGAACAGCTGACTCAAAGAGGGCGCGACAAACCCTTCGGAGTAGGTCGCGCGCAATGTCAGATCATCAACCGGTTTCCATCGCAACGCGAATTTCGGTTTCTCCGCATTTCCGAAATCGCTGTAATTATCCCACCGGTAGGAAATGATCCCATCGAGTGTACGCAGGCCCGGGAATGACCACTTGTTGCCGAAGATTGGAATGTCGAGTTCACCGGCGAGACTTCTGACGTATCGCCGACCGTTCGTCAGCGCGCCAACGGTATTCTGATAATCGAGTACCTCGCCGAATTTGCTGTTTTGATCTTCGTTCTGGATGAAATCCTCACTACGGTACTCGAACAGGCCGGCAGCGCTAAGGTCACCGTTGTCCAGGTGAGCTATGGGTCCACCGAAGCGTAAGTTCCAATCCACGAGATCTGTTCTGTTATCCTGCCAGATACCAGTAACGAGCTGTTTGTCGTTGTAGAACGCCGAGTTCGTTTTAAGACCAAGGCTCTCGTCCACAAACGGGTTAAAAAAAACGCCCTCGTGCCCGGGTAAGGTGCCGTTGAGCGCTTCCTGGAACCCTGGTTGCAGGAAGCCCGTGTTCTGGGTTTCCGTCCCATCGGATTCTCCATAAGTGAAGCTGCCATCCACATACCAGCCAAATGGCAACTGGACTGTAGCGCCAACGACGTTGCGCAGCGTTGTGATCGTGGCGTCTTCCTCGAGCGGTCCGAATTCGCCCAAAGCTATATCTACGACGGTAAGCGGAACGCCAAAGGGATTGTAGGGATTATTTGCCGGTACCACAACACCCCCATGATTCAATGCTGAGGGCGGGTAAATCCCCTGATTCTCGTACGAGCTAAGCTCTTCGGATCGGTCAATGATGAACGAATCGTAAATCTTTAACCAATCGGTGGCCTGGTAATCGAGGTTCACCATCCCCGACACTCGATTCTCACGAGGCTGAAGCTGGTACCACTGGTCATTGTATTCGGTATCCGGGGGCCCATTAATCGTAAAATTGTTGGCAGTAATAGGCGGCGCGGAACCGGGGTTAACCACGTAGACATTCCCCGCAGCATCTGCAAAGGTTCCTCGGTATCCCGGGAAAATTGGATGACCCGGATATGCCGCAGCTAATTCATTCGTATTTTGCTGCGTGAAAGCCCGATCCTGCTGCATGATCGGGCTTTGGTCGTAAAAGTCGATAGCCGCGGTAACGTTGATACTTGAGGTATCTGACAATTTTAAAGTGTAACCGCCAACCGCAGAGCCGTGATAGACCTCGTCATCTCCACGCTGGCTGATACCGTAATAGTTAACGATATCGGCGCCGTTGTAATCGTGTTTCGTGTTAATGTTCACGACGCCCGCGACGGCGTCTGAGCCGTAGGTCGCGCTGCCGCCATCGTTCAGAATATCAATGTGATCGATTCCGGAGACCGGAATAGTGTTGATATCAACGAAGCTGAATGCGCCCGCAGTGCTTTCCTGAGGGAACGGAGATAACGGGTATCTCAAACCATCGACGATAGTCAGCGTATCGTATGGCGGCAATCCCTTCAACGCAACGGACGCTGAGGCGGGCGAGAACGAGAATCCACTCGTCACACCAGGGTTAAAGTTGGCGAAGGTACCGGGCAAACTCTGCAAGATATCCGTTGTGGACTGGTAACCCGTCTTACTGAAGTAATTCTGATCATAAGTTGTAACCGGCTGCGGACCATCCCCGACGTGCGGAAGGATATAACCGGTGACCGTCACCTTCTGCAGTTCGCCTCCGCCGGTTGTCTGTTCGGTGGCGGGAGCGGTCGTTGTGACAGGCGTCTGCGCCGGCGCCGCAGCCGCCTGTTGTGATTTTGCGCTTGTCGGCGACAGGATCGCGGCCGCCGCCGCTACGGCCAATCCGGCAAGGATTCGATTGGTGAATTTCCTTAGCATTTTACTCCTTGGTTTTATAAAATACCCACTCTTAATCGGAACCGATTCGCACCTTCGAAATCGGCTCCCTCTCGTCCGCGGTAACAATCACGCACTCCGGTTAAGGTTTATGACCCTGTTGATCGCGGGACCGACGCCTCGAGCAGGCAGTATGCCAAGCCTGGGAAACCCCTACCTGGCACGCCTCCTTCCCTGGCTTACCAGCAAACTTGGATAGGCTTTTTAGTGATTCACCAATTATTCGTCAAGAAAAACACAATTTTTTTTGAACAAATTCAACCAACTGGTGTCATTCGCTAAGCATCGATAAATGGACTCTGTGCCAGGGAGACGCCGATTCGAATGAGACGATCGGGTTATGCAATCGTTTGCGGATCGGCCCTGACCTTTCAGAATGGTAAACGCTGCGCGTCTTTCTTCACTGGCAAAAGGAGCGGAACTTTCCGGCGTATCAGGAGAATTCTGCGGTCACAGGCCCCAGCGCTCACCGCCGAACGAACGTCGGTGTGGTGAGCGGTTGAGCCTAGCCTGAATATTTCATCCGGCCTGGGCCGGATTGGCATTCAATCCGACGGATGTCGGAGCTGTGTGTGCGTTTTTCACGGGGTGTGAAAAATGCAGCCTAGTGCATCACAAACTCGACCGGCAGTTTGTAACTGCCGTTGGTGGTCGGAGTAAACTTCCAGTGCTCACGGACCCAACGCGCGGCCGCGCTGGCAAGCACCGGAGGACCGGATGCGTCCGCGTCGACGACGTCACCGTTCTGAACCGTCATCGTGACGTGTACTTCACCAGTGATATGCATCTGCAACGCCTGAGGCGGGTAAGTCGGCGAGGGACTCCGGACGAGCAGACCGGAGCGCGGCCCGCCGTTTCCAGTTCCGCCGGCCACCCCGGTTGCGCTCCCATGGACCAATCCTGGGGGAGCCGGCGCATGCGGCGTCCCAGGTTTCACCGCCGGTTGTTGTGGATGAGGTCTTGGAGTCGATGCCGGTTTAGGGGTACTCTCCGGAGTCGGCGCCACGGACGCTGCCGGAGTCGGCGACGGCTGCGGCACTTCAAATTCGGGCGGCTTATCCAGCGGAGGGGGCGTTGGTTCCTCTTCCGGCGGTGGAGTTGGCTCAGGCTCCGGCGGAGGCTGGTCCTGCGGCACATTCGGATCGCCCAGATTTTCGACATCGTTCGTGTCGATGTCCGTCAACTGAATCGCGTCATCTATCTTGGGAGGCGGTTCAGGAAACTTGATCCACCATCCGCAATAGGCTCCAACGCCGTTGATAGCGAGCGATAGGACCAGGAACGCTACAAACGGTGCGCCGTCCCTCTTCCGAAAGGCTCGCTTTAAATCATTGTCCGCCATGAATGGCCCCTCCTCTCATCGCCAACAGGACCTAGTGGGACGCGGGGGCAGCCGGCGCTGCAGGAGCCGCCGGCGCCCCGGGCGCGCCCGGAGCAGCGCTTTCATACGCTTTGATCTCCAAGCCGACTTTCTGAATCCCGGCCGTTCTGACCTTGTCCAATACAAACACAATATTCTCGTACGTTGCATCCTTGTCGGCACGGATGAAGATCCGCACATCATGATTTGCCTCGTACATCTTCTGGAGCCGGGGAAGGACATCGTCCTTCTCCACTTTTTCCTTTTCAAAATAGATGTCGCCGATCGCGTCGACGCTCACCATCGTGAAGTCGGGCTTCGTGTTGGGCTGCGCGCTTGTCGCCGTCGGAAGATTCACGTCAATCCCCTTCATGTTGATCATCGTCAGGCTCACCAGCATGAACGAGGCGAGCAGGAAGAACATGATGTCGATCAACGGGATGATCTCAATCCGGGCCCGCTTAATTGGTACCGGCGAACTGCTGTGACTGCCGTGCATCTGGTTCGGTAGCGAGGTTGTTGCGGTTGCGGAACGAATTGAGCATCAGAATGACGTTGTTGGAGGTCGATTCGAGCTCGAATTGAAGTCGCGCGACTTTCGCATTGAAGAAGTTGAAAAAGACCAGCGCGAAAATGGCAATTCCGAGACCGCACGCGGTTGCGATCAACGCTTCAGCGATACCGCCGCTGACTTTGGCCGGAGCCAGATCGGCGGCTCCAACGAAGTTAAACGAGCCCATGATGCCAGTCACCGTTCCGAGCAACCCAAGGAGCGGAGCGAGCGTAATCGTCGTGTCCATGACCGACATGAATCGGCCGGCGCGCTGAATTTCCAATCCGGATGCGATCTGCAGGGCGCCTTCCACGGAGGCGTGTTCATGGTTCAACCCGTGCCAGACCGTGCGCACAAGCGGATCCTTGGATCCACGTGCGAGGTTGATTGCACCGGGAATGTTTCCCTGTTCCATAGCAGCGTAAACTTTGTCCAATTTATCCGGCTCCCGGCGGGCAGCTTGAATCGACCACCAAACAACACGTTCCAGAATGACCGCGACCGCGACCACAAGGACTGCCACAATCGGATACATCACCGGGCCGCCCTTGAAAAACGTCTCGAAAATCGTATTGCCTTTCGCCCAATCTGGAATCGGACGCCCGCTTACAGCGGCAGCCTCGGCGGCCAATAGGGGAGCAAAATTGGCTAGCAAAGTGACCATATTTTACGTTTTAACAATCTGAAGTTATTTTGCTGTTAACTACCTCTTGCGCATCGCGCCGGCAAAATTCGCAGACGAATCCGCAAAGCAAGATTCTTGCCATCTTAATACCAAGACCCTGAATTCGGCACCTACACTGAACATTATCGGGATTGGTTGTCCTCTCGACCAGGTTCGACTTGAACGGCGGTTGGCTAACCTACCCCTAAAATGAAAGCAGTCAAAGTGGTCACTTTTTTCCGGACTGCAACCAGTTTTTTCGCGATTCAGTGCGAAAACGCTGTCAAAACTTCAGCAACCCGCCCATATCCCTTTACATCGTTCACAAAACCGGCCCTTGACATCCCGATCCGGCGCCTGATCGATTCAGATTATATTTTCGCCGGCAGCCCGGCAAATACCGCAACTTGGTTGCATTTGCCTTCGGCAGAATGGATCTCTGCGAGCTTCACAGGTCGCCAACCTGGGTATTTACGGACAGGACAAGCCACAGATTACACGGACTCAAGGAAGGCGAGCCACAGATTACACAGATCGAAGAGGCGGAAAAGCCGCAGGTTACACGGATTGGGCGCAGATCCGGAGGAGCATTTGCGTTTCCGCGAGGTAAATGGCGCCCGCCGAGAATCATTCGTTTATCTCACGCCTTCCAACCTTGGTTCCCTTCTGTGTAATCTGTGAAATCTGTGGCTCTCCCCCTCTTAAATCTGTGCAATCTGTGGCTCGTTTCGCTCGACTCTGTGAAATCTGTGGCTCGCCTTGATCCAGGCTACAATTGAGCCGCAACCTGGCGGTGAAGATAATCGGAGAGCTCCTTTTCCGGGAATCGATCGACAACTTCGTTTAGAAATCCGCGCGCAATCATGCGTTTGGCGGCGACGTCATTGATACCACGGCTCTTCAGGTAAAATAGCTCTTCCGGCTCGACCTGGCCGGCTGTCGCACCGTGCGTACACCGCACATCGTCGGCCAGAATCTCCAGACCGGGCATCGAATTCGCTTCGGCTTCGTCGCTCAGGAGTAGATTCCTCACCTTCTGATACGCGTCGGTTCGATGCGCACCCCGTTCCACCTTGATGAGCCCGGAAAAAATGGTGCGTGCCTGGTCGCTGAGGACATTCTTGTAAAGCAGGTCGCTCGTTGTGTCCGGTTTTAAGTGATCCTGCAGCGTGCGTTGATCGAATTCCTGAGCGTCCTTGGCGACGCTGATCGCAAGCATGTCGCTCCGCGCACCGGGGTCGATCATTCGGCTCACGCTCTCGAGCCGTGAATATTTTCCTCCGAAATTCAGTGCTAGATTCACCGCCGCGGAATCTCTCGCTGCGACCGTAGAGTTTACCTGAACCGAAACGAAGTTTTTGCTCCACTCCTGGACACTGACATAGTTCAGCTTCGAACCCGGCCTCAACACGAGGTCGTTGACTCCGCAGGCAAACCCGCGATCTTCCGGATTCGCCGAAACGAAATGTTCCAACAGCGTCACGGCGCTATTGTCTTCCGCAATGATAAGCGTGTGCGGAAAGATGGCCGCCTGATGGCCCTGGACCAGATGAAAAACCTCAAACGGCCGATGAATTTCGACCCCGTGCGGCACCAATAAAAATGTTCCGGCTTGTACGGCAGACTTGTGGAGAGCGGCAAATTTTACCGACCCCAGCCGGGCAGATTGTGCCATGAAATGTTCGCGCAACCGGTCAGGATCCCTTTCCAGCGCCTCCTGCAAGGTTGTAAAAAGCACGCCGGCACGCTCCAGCGCCGGGTCAAGCAATTCGGCGGTAATCAATCGTTCGTTAGCGAAAACGATTCGACCGGCTGAGTTCGGAAATTCGCGCGAGCCAATCAACGGAGCCGGATCTGCGGAATAATCTCCGGCGGTAACATATTCGTCCAAGGCGAGATTCTTGACGGAGGAAAATCGCCAGAGCTCGTTGTTTCGTGCCGGCGACGGTTCAGCCTCAAATTCTTCC
>CAZMNG010000205.1:0-6932 GCA_964567505.1 uncultured Chthoniobacterales bacterium | reverse complement strand
TCGCTCAAGGCACTGCGGAGAATGTACGCAATGCAGGTGGGGGCAATAATCAGACAAGTACCTGTCAACCCGGCACCTATCAAGTCGTCTATGTCGCGACGGAAAACAACACCGTTTATGCGATCAACGTAGCCAATGGCGCTATCCTTCTCCGAAGAAACTTTGGATCCCCAGTTCTGGCGCCGTTTGGTTGTACCAACAACGCGCCACACGTTGGTATTAACAGCACGCCCGTCATCAATCCGAACCTGCAAACGCTGGACTTTATCACGTATACTTTGCCGAACGGTCCGAGCAGTGTTCCCACTTATACGCTTCACGCCGTCAACTTAACTGACCTGACGGATAGCATACCGCCCGCCATAGTTACGGCTTCTAACATATTGAAAAATGGCGCCGCCGTTAACTTCGACGCCACCTATCAAAGGCAACGTGCAGCATTGCTCTATAGTAATATGAATGGCCTCGATATCGATGGTAAAGTTTACGCAGCATTCAGCAGTTGGTGCGACTTGCAAGGGAATCAATCGCGAGGTTGGTTGTTGGGATGGGACGCAACTACTCTTGCGCCGCTCCCGGCGAACCAGCTGGATAACAAGTTAGCATCTTCACCAAACAACTTTTTCTTGTCGTCGATCTGGATGTCCGGTTCTGGCATTGCGACCGACGATAAAGGAAACTTGTGGTTTGCAACGGGCAACTCTGATCCCTCTGGAACAACCTACCAGGGAGTCGGAAATGGGCTATATAACATCCAGGAAAGCGTCGTGCGTATCAGCTCGGATCTGACGCACGTCATCGATCTATTCACGCCATATTACTGGGCGAATCTGGATGCGGCAGATCTCGACTTTGGTTCCGGCGGAGTTGTCAAAATACTGCCACAGGCCGCCAGTTCTCCACCACTCCTCGCTGCTGCCGGCAAAAATGGAGTTATGTATCTGCTCAATGCCAATAACATGGGCGGTTACACCCCGGGGGGTCCAGATAACGTGGTCGGTCAGGCGAACATTGGAGGATGTTGGTGCGCCCCCTCAAACTTCCTGGGCACAGATGGAATTGGGCGAATCGTGAGCAGCGGCGGTGGTGCTGCTGGTGATGCTGTTATTGTTTGGAAAATTAATCAAACCCCTGCGGCGACACAACTCGTCCAAGAGAGCACTGCGCAAATAAACAATGGGACCGAACAAGATCCAGGTTTCTTCACCTCTGTGTCCTCCAACGGTCAAAGCCCCGCCATTATTTGGGCCGTGGGGCGTCCCCAATCTGCCACTGCTCCCACTCTAACTCTTGACGCTTTCGCCGCTACGCCATCAAACGGAACACTGCCGCTGCTCAGTTCGTATCCAGCGGGACCATGGCCAAACGTCAACGGCAACGCGAATATCGTTCCGGTTGTCGCTAACGGACAAGTCTATGTCGCTAGCTACCAATTACTGACCATCTTCGGCCTCGCCTACCCCTAAGGAGAAGAGCTTGATGCAGTGGATAGAAAACAAACCACACCTCATCTATCCAAGGTGGCGAATCGCCGGAGCTTTGGCTGCGGCCGCGCTGATACTGAGTTCCGTGCTTCACGCTGCGAACACGGGCCTCGCTGCACCTGCAGTTCAGCCGCTCGGCAGCACGGCTCCGAACCAAATTACCGGCACTCTTCTAAAGATCGATGGATCGACCCTTACGGTCAAAACTCGCAAGGGCGCCAGCGTTTTGATAGACGATACCGAAGCGGTTCAAGCGCATAAAGTTACTCCTTTGGTGGTCGGGGAGGCTTTTATCTTTCAAGGAGCGTATGATCCGCGTGGGAAGCTGCACGCGACGCTTATTTTGCGCGCAAAGCCCTCAGCCGACTCGTGGCCCATTGATCATTGATGCCGGTAAAGCGCAAGTCGTTCCGCGCGTTACATATCCCTAGATTCGATGGCCGCGCGGCCCGCGTCACCCAACAACCCCATGCCATCGAGAGAGCATTTCTATGGGCAAGTCTTAATGAAAGAAAGCCCGGCGTAGGTGGACGCACCGGGCCATAGGTGGCCGCGCTTGATGAGAAGGAGAAAGCCTGCGCGGCGGAATCAATCGTATGCTTTTGCACTAAAAACACAAGCGCGCTTGGTAGTTTACGGTGGTCTTTTGGCCATTTTGTAGTAAACTCTCCGCATCATGTTTGAGCCTCTTCCTTCCAACGAAAACGCTGCCCTTCGCGTCGATGGGGCCGGGCAAATTTTCGGCGTTACCACGCGCACAATCCCGCATTGGATTGAACGCGGCGATTTGCCTTCTATTGGTTAGGTCGAACCGTTCTTGTCCCGAAATCAGCCATCGACATGTTGCTCGCGGCGCCTTTGGTGGACTGGCCTAGCGGAGGTTATCGATGACCACGCCCGACAGAAAAATGGATCGCGCTGAATGTAAAGGTCGCGCGGACCGGTCCGCATTGGGCGCCGAAAATCGAAAAGTTTGGTTTTACGCGCAAACCGACAATGACGAATTGGTTTATCTCGCGCCTGGAACGCCATTTGAAATCGAGGAAGAGGAAGGGCGGCGTCTCATTAAACGGCAAGGTGGCCAAGAGGTTCCGGCGCCATGAAAAACGACAAGCGCAAGCGGGTGACTCGGCAGGGACACGGGCGCAGATATCTTCAAGTTGTAATTGCTTTTAGATCTCGTGCTTAAGGTGTTGCAAATGGACAGACGGCAATTCCTTCTGAGCGGGACAGCGCTTCTTCTAGCGCAAGAAGCAAATGCAAATTCATCAATGATTGGCTGTGTGGGTGGGATAACTGGAGAAATTCAAGTTCTTGGTACACAAATCGGTGCTGGCCTATCTGACACAGGAACTTATGATGCCACTAATCTTTTGAGTTCAACGAACGCATTCGCGTCCCCAGATTGGCAAACGAGTGCGATTATTGGCGGTCAAATCACACCCGGGACTACTGCGATAGATGGCGGGATAGCCGATCCATTCAGTGGATCGAACGCATCATCAATTACTGAAACAACTCAATACGGGTGGCCGTGCCGGTGCCAGGCAGTTGTTTATGCTCCATCAACGCAATACACCTTCTCGGCCTATCTTAAGCAAGGATTAAGAACGCGAGTCTATTTATGGACGCAGGACTTTGGGCAAGCCAATGGAGCACAATGTTGTTTTGATCTTGCTGGGGGTCAGATTGGTATCGCCGCATCGACCTGGGGAACTTTTTCGGGCGCGTCTCCCAGGATCACCCCGGCTGCAAACGGATTTTATCGCTGCACTTTAACTTTCACCACGGGCTCGTCCCCTCTCCAGGCGGAAATTGGCTTCATTGCAGATGAAGGGGCGGGGAAGGCAGCGTCAACCTTCCCCTATTATGGCAATCCGAGCGCCGTAGCATTTTATCCCTTCGGCCCAAAACTTAATAGGGGACCCACCGCCGGTGCTTACGGAGCATACAATACAAATTTCGGCAGCGCTGCCGCGGTGGTGAGCCAACCATTTTCTCCAAATGGTGGGACAACGCAATTTTGGGGAACGCAAACCGCGAATGCATGGGTTGGGGTTGATGCTGGCGTACCGGTCACTTGGACGCGCTATCGATTTGCCCCGCGGCCGTCTCTCAACCCTGGAACATGGCCGGTCAATCCTGGTCTCGATTATGCCACGTTGATTGAGGGAACCGTTATTGAGACATCGGCCTCGTCAAGCTTTTCTTCGTCGAGCGCGATCGACACCATTCCGTCTACTCCCTATTATGAGCGATATCGGCTTAGCGAGCGGCCATTAAACGGCACAGGCGAATTTATTCGGGCGCGTCCGCCATCTTCAAGTTATGGCGCAATTTCAGCGCTTCAATTTTTTGCGGAGGCGGGAACGAGCACCCAAGGGGCGCCAGTTCAGCCGGTGATAAGCCCAATGGGCGGCCGATATCCGGGACTTTCAGCTACGATCAACATATCGAGTCTTACGACAAGCGCCAAAATTTGTTACACGGTTGGCGTGGGTTCGCCACCGACCGATCCGACCAGCGCAAGCACACTCTATACCGGGCCATTTTCCCAACCGATATCGGCTGGTATCGGGAATGAAGTTTATATCAAGGCCATTGCCGTCCAGCCAGGCCTTTCAAATCCGACCTCACTTGTGACAACGTCGGCGCCGTTCTGTGGCTATGGTTTCACTCCGAAGATGAGCATGTATGATCAGAATGGGAATCTGGTCGAAGCTCATTCCGGATCAATCGTGTGGAATCCAATCCGCAATAGCTACATCATGGTTGGCATGTGGATGAATGCCACACAGCAAACGATCGGATATAATGGCTTTGCGACGGCGACATGTCCCGGCTTGCATATGTACGAATGCACCGATGGAACGCTGTTCAATTGGCATGATTTGGGAATGGTTATTCCACCGCTTTCCGGCTGCACTATGCTGTCGCGTATTGGCCTCCGCTATAATGCCGCTTATAACAATTGGGTTTTATGGACCAATAATATCAGTTTCTCGGGCGAATCGCTCGCGATTATGGCAAACAATGGGCCTGATTGCACGACCGGATGGCGCGTAATAGCGAATCCATTCCAATCGTCATGGTACGATTTCAGTTTCTTCACGGATGGCGATGGCGTAACGACATACATCATCTATTCAGCCAGCAATAATTCGATAAACATCGATCAGCTTACCACCAATTATCAGAATGTCGTCGGCACACCGCTCGTGTTGCCATCGAGCAACGGGCGTGAATGCCCTCAGATGGTGAAATATTCCGGAACCTATTTCCTTGTAACGGGAGTGCTTAATTCTCTCAGCTCTACCGCATCATATGATTTGCGATACATCACGAGCACCGGCGCAAATCCGAAAGCCAGCGGCTGGAGCGCAATGCCGGGGACGTCGATTTGGGCGGCTGGCGATCCTGTTTCCTCGAACAATGCTTGTAATGGACAGCCAGGATTTATATTTATCCCGCAGGGGCATACCCAACCGTTTATCGGGTTAGCGTGGTGGAGCGGACAATTGTATACTGGCAATCTTTATAATAGCCGTGAGACGTGGCAGCCGTTGACCATGACGTCTTCGACAATGTCGATCACTTTGAATCCAAATTGGAATATCAGCCAGTTAGGTTAAAAAGATGATCGGCAAAATGCGGCTTGGTTTTTTCTGTGTTCCGGAAAATCTGAACGTCGGATGTCCTTCCTCACTTTGGATTTCCCGGAACTTCGGCAGCAATCCACTTGGCTTTATGAATTAGGCCCCGCGCAAAATCGCGTCGCCGAAACTCCGGGGACAATCATCACCGACGCGACTCGTCCATCAAGATCTTTTAGAAAAGGAACGTGGTCGAAAACCTCGATGATCGCCTCGGCAGCATCTTCGGTGCTCGCTTTCCTTATTTTGAATGTTACCTCCGCCGCTTTCCCTGTCGTAAACTCGATCCAGCTGGCGTACAGCCGCGAATGAGCCGATTCTATCACCCATGGGAGATATCCTCAAACTGATCTGGTGGGCAGTCATCGTGCCGTAGCAGGAGTGGTTGGAATTTGAAGGCGGCGTAATCTCCACGTTATTTCAACAAAGAGAATCGGCGTTAGCGCACCGATGGAGATCACGACATGAAAACGGATATCACAAATGCAACGGCGCAAGCGGCCGAAGGAACGCTTTTCCTTGGGGACGATTGGCTCGATCCCTTGGAAGCTGGGGTGCGGACCCGCGTTCGCGGCTTCATCGAGGAGCTCCTGGAAGCGGAACTCGACACTGCGCTGGGGCGGGACCGGTATCAACGACCTCGGCTTGCCGAAGCGGCCGTAGGCGGCCGGCCGGTAGTAGGGGCTGGCCACCGGCATAGCATCATTGATCCGGCAGCATCATGCGACCCGTCAACATTGCCTCGAAGAAGGCCTATCGCGGCGTCAATGTCGTGGCGCTTTGGGCCTATGCCGAGGAATTCGGTTTCAGCTCCGGCACCTGCGGCACTTGCAAGCCTCCGAGGCCGGCGCTCAGGTCCGCAAGGCCGAGAAAGCCGCCTTCGTCGTCTTCTACAAGGAGCTTGAGTTCGCCGAGCCCGAGGCTCGCGACGCCGAGACGACAAGGCTTTTCCGATTTGCTAACTCCGGATTGCGCGCTAGCTTTCCAATTCCCCAATGATAACCCCAGCGATTGCATGGCAGCGGGCGGCTTCGGCCAATTCGCTCTGCAATTCCGCCATGAAGCGCTCTGCACGGGAAAGAACCTCGTACCGGCGGCAAGTTTCAAAAGCCAGCGCGGCCCGCTCTCGCGCCTAGGCCTTCCGCCGATACCAGGTTGACCGGCTTATCCCTTCGGCCAGCCACGGCCTTTGCGCGGGCTTGCGCGGCCCGATCCCTTGCGCCCGGCGTCAACGAAGCGAGGCTAGGCGGGCACGCTCGCGCTTTTCTCCTGAGCTTAAATGCTTTTCTTCAGGGCTCAAAGTTACGTTCATTCAATGGTGGTTCCTCTATAACGGGGTCAGGAGATAGGACTTAAAGTCCTAATTATTTGGCAAAAACTTTCATCAAAATATTTCGTAAAATCAAAGACTTGACGTGGCGATTCGAGTCAATCACTTTGAGGGGAAACCGCACTTATTGAAGCGAACGGAGTATTCATGTGAGCAAGGTTGCGCAAAGATTCTGCCAAAGGGACGTAACAAGGGCTTTCCGCGCAGCACAAGTGGCTGGTCAGACGGTGAGGGTTGATATTTTGCGCGATGGAACGCTCAGCGTTATTCCGGTGAGCGGCCCACAGGTTGCGCCACAGCCAACCAAAGCTGATGAGATTATCGCGAAGCTCAAATAATGACCATTATCCGCGTCAAAGGATTCAATATCTTTCGTGACCGTCATGGGCATTTGCGATGCTATCATCGCAGCTATTGGCCCGCGGCGGGATAACCCATTGCTGTTTCAGATGCGGCTTGAGAATG
>CAZMNG010000204.1:0-6936 GCA_964567505.1 uncultured Chthoniobacterales bacterium | reverse complement strand
CGTCGGGGGGAACTCGGAATCACTTAGAATTTTTCCCGGCTGCTTTTTGAGCGTCTCGCTCGACGCCCAGCTCGTAAGCGAAAAAGGCGATCTGGTCAGTAATATCCGCGACCCGCTGATCGAGCGAACTGCCGATCCCATGACCGAACGAGTTAACTTTCAAGAGGATAGGATTACCTGCCGCATCGGCTTCCTGCAACCGGGCGGCAAACTTAAAGGATTGATAGGGGGCTACCCGACCGTCGTTCAAACCTGCTGTTAACAAGATCGCGGGATACTTAGTCCCGTTGACCACATGATGATATGGCGAATAGGCATATAGCGCTTTGAATTGATCGGGGTCTTTTACGCTCCCGAATTCGGTCGTGTTGAACACTCCGTTGGGCGAAAGCTCGCTTCGGAGTGAATCGTAAATTCCAACCGCTGAAACGACCGCCTTCATCAGGGTTGGATGCTGTGTGATCATCGCGCCCATTAACAATCCGCCATTACTTCCGCCGAGCATGCCTAGCTTGGCAGTTGAGGTGTACTTGTTTGCGATCAGATATTGCGCGCACGCCGCAAAATCATCGAATACGTTCTGTTTTTTGGTAAGAAAACCGCTCTTATGCCATTCTTCTCCATATTCGCCGCCACCGCGGAGGTTAGTGTCTACGAAGATCCCGCCCAGGTCATACCATGTCCGGAATGGCAAAAAAACCCTTGGGACTTCGCTTAGCCCATAACCTCCGTAACCGTAGAGAATCGTTGGATTGCGGCCGTCGAGGGCAATTCCTTTCTTGTGGATAATATTGAGCGGGATTTTCGTGCCGTCTTTTGAAACCGCGAAATCTCTGGTCACTTCAAGATCCGAGAAATTGACCGGGCTCTGAGAATTGAGACTGGTCATGGCAAGTTGGTTGCTTGCGGCGTCATATCTGAACCACTGCTTGAGTTCGGTATAGCTGCCAACTTGAACTAGCGCCAGGCCTTTACCGGCCGCAAGATCAGCGACATTGGAGATAGGCGGTACCAGCACTGTTTTCCGGTTTGAGCCATCCAGACCGACCGAATAAAGTCCGGATGGACCTCCTTCCATCGTTTCAATCAAAAGTTCGTCTGCGGTTGCAGCGACACCCTCGAGGACAGCATCACCGGCCGGCACGATCACTTCCGGCCTGGGCTCTGAAGCGTCCAGCGCAAATTTTACCAATTTCCCGTGGGGTGCATCCTGGCGGGAGATCGCGTAGAATGCCGGTGCGAATCCGAGCACGCCGGTCTTTACGTTGTCTTCGAATTTTGTGATCTGTCGCCAGCTCTTTTCTGGGCCGTACACAAAGTGCTCATAGTCGCCGCCGTCGCCATTTTCGACGGTCGCTATGACGTAGTCGGAGTCTGCATTCGACTGGAGGTCAATTTCAGCGATCCGCGGGAAGTCCTTTCCGATCGAGTAGACATCTTCTGATTCCGGCGTTCCTAGTTGATGAAAGTAGACTTGCTGATAAAGGTGGATATCGGTTGCCGGTCGCTCGCCTTCGTTCGGGTAGCGCGTGTAAAAGATGCCTGTGCTGTCTTTTGTCCAAGCTGCGCTTCCGCCCCCGGTGGGAAATTGGACGCGTTTGATGAGGTCCGGCAGCGGTTTGCCGGTCTCGACGTCAAAAAAGTAAAGACTGCCGTCTTCGGTGCCGTTCTTTGAAAGCGACAGGGCGACGACCTTACCGTCTGGTGACGGAACAAACCAGTCGATCGCGGTGGCACCTGAAGGATCAATCACATTCGGATCGCAAACCGGTTTTCCGCCGCCCGGGTTGTCAGGACCGTCCAAAACGACCACGAATTCCTGTTGTTTTGCTGGATCGAACTTAAGGGCAAAAATCTTATCAGCCGAGATCTTGATCCCGCTTAAGCTGGGCGGGAGAGTTGAAATCAACTTTTTTATTTGAGCGGCCAGTTCGATCCGGTCTGGAAATGCATTCAAAAACTTTTGTGTACGCTGATTCTGCGCTTCGGCCCAGGATTTGACGTTTGAACCGTCCAGCTGTTCGAGCCACCGGTAATTGTCTCGCACGCTGACACCGTAGTAGGTGTCGGTTACCGGTTGTTTGCTCGTTCGCGGCGCGGGGTCAACCTGTGGAACGCCGGCACGAGCAGATGATTCAGAGAAAAACATCGACCATACGAGGCCCAGAGCGAAAACTAAGCTTCTCATTTGGAGGCAGGCTACGCGTGCCGGAGCAGGTTGCGCAACTCCCGGATTCGTGTAGCAAACAGCACAATGGTTTTTTCGATTGGCTCCGGCGACCCCATGTCGACACCCGCTTCCTGTAGCGTATCGATCGGGAACTTGGAGCCGCCCGATTTAAGGAACCCGAGATAGGAATCCAGTTCCGCTTTGCCGCCATTCAGAACTTGCTGTGCCAGTGAAACTGCTGCGGAAATCCCCGTGGCGTATTTGTAGACATAAAATGCCGTATAGAAGTGCGGGATCCGGAGGCATTCGAGATCGAGCTCGGCATCGATCGTAAACCGTGGTCCGAAATAGGACTGGAGCAATTCGCGATAGACGTTGCAGAACACATCGAGCGTCAGAGGTCCGCCAGTTTCTTCGATATCGTGGATCTGTTTTTCAAACTCGGCGAACATCGTCTGACGAAACAGGACGTTCCGGATATCTTCGATCTGGCGATCGATGAGGTAGGCTCGCATTGCCGGATTGTTTGCCTGTTCCAGAAGGCGGTGCGTCAGCAGTTCTTCGTTAAATGTCGATGCGACCTCCGCAAGAAAGATGGGGTAGTCGTAATTTTGGAAGAGTTGATGCTTCTGTGAGAACCAGCTATGCATCGAGTGCCCCGCCTCATGGGCCAGGGTGAATACGTCGGAAAAGACATCCGATTTGTAGTTCATCAGAATGTAGGGCGGATTACCGTAACTGGAGGATGAGAACGCACCGCTTCGTTTCCCCTTGGTTTCGTAGCGGTCGACCCAGCGAGAGTGAAGTCCGTCTCGGAGCGTCGCGACATACTCCTGGCCCAATGGAGCGAGGGCTCCAATGACGAGATCGATCGCGTCGTCGAATGTAACATTGGTCTGAACTTTCCGAACCAGGGGCACATAGGTATCGTACTGGTGAATCTCTTCCAGATTCAGTCGTTCACGGCGAAGCTCGTAATAGTCGTGCAAGATCGGAAGATTGTTCCGGACCGTGCCAATCAGGTTGTCATAAACGCTGACGGGAATGTTGTCGCCGAACATCGACGCATGGCGCGCAGACGGATGGTTCCGGACCTTTGCCGAAAAAACGTCCGCCCGCACGGAAGACGCCAGCGTCGAGGCCAGGCTATATTTGTGGTCTTCGAATTCCTCGTAGAATTGATGGAACGCGGTTTTGCGCAGGTCCCTGTCCTGTTTGTGGAGAAACGATGCATAGGTGCTTTGCGACAGGGGGAGTTCTTCGCCCTCTTTGGTGTTCACGACACCAAACTTCAGATCGACGTTGGTGAGCTGTGAAAACGTTTCGGAGTGGCCACGAATGACCGGCGAACCAAGTGTCAGGAGCCGCTCTTCCGGTGCTGAAAGCGTGTGCGGTTTGTATCGGCGAAGTCGTGAAAGGGAGATCTTCCAATTTGCGAGTTTCGAGTCATCCACAAGATTCTGAAATTTGTCATCGGGGATCGCTTGGAGTTCCGGAGTGAGATACGAACAGGCTTCATTGACCTTGGTGAGCAGATTCGTCAATTCCGCCTTGCGAGAGAGATTCAAGTTGTCGGAGCTATCTTCCGAGTTTCTGAGTCCGGCGTAATGCTGGAGCCGTTCTGCAACAAGATCGAGCCGGTTTTCGTACTCGAGGCAAGCGAGTAGGGTATCCGCCGACTCTCCCAGACGCCCTTTGAACTCAGCGATTTTCGAATATCGATCGCGCAACTCGGAGAATGAGGCGCGATAATCTTCTTCGGATTTAAATAGATGTGTCAGGTCCCATGTATCAACTTCCGGAATTTCGGATCGAGTCGGGATCTTGCGGCGGGTAGTCATGGTAAGTATTGCGCGTCAGGAGCGGGGATGCGCTTTGTCGTAGGTTTTTTTCAAGCGCTCGACGGTTACATGGGTGTAGATCTGGGTGGTTGACAGGCTTGCGTGCCCGAGCAATGTCTGCACGCTGCGCAGATCTGCGCCATTGTCCAGGAGGTGTGTTGCAAAACTATGCCGAAGCTTGTGCGGGCTGACGCGCAGCTGGATGGAAGTCTGCGCGAGATGTTTTTTCAGCATCAGCCAGATTGATCGGGCCGACATGCGTTTCCGGAGCTTGCTGATAAACAACGGACCCGCCTGAACGCCGGCTTCGAACCGGTATTTCTGAATTGCTTTAAGCGCAAGCTCGCCGACCGGGACAACCCGTTCCTTGCGTCCTTTGCCGATGACACGTGCGGTTTCGCTGAATGTATCAATGTCGGCGACATTCAACGCGGCAAGCTCACCCAGGCGCAGACCGCTGCTGTAAAAAAGTTCCATCATCGCGGCGTCCCTGGCCGCCGCCCAGGCCGGTGCCTGGGAATGGCGGTCGGACTTCGTTGGGGCTGCCAGCAGTTCGTCGACCTGAGGCACTGACAGAACGATTGGAAGTTTCTTCTCCAGTTTTGGCAACTGGACTTCCTTGAGCGGGTTTTCGGTGAATCCTTCCCGCTCGACGAGATATTTGTAAAAGCTGCGCAGCGCCGCGAAGGTGAGACGGACATACGAGCGAGCCATCCCGGTTTTCATGCAGTCCAAAAGGAATTCTCGGAACTGCACGGCTTTGCATTGGTCCCATGAAAGCTTGTCCCCTCCGAAATTCTTGAACTTTGTCAATGCAATCTGGTAGGCAATGACTGTGCGCGGAGAAGCATTCCTTTCAACCTCCAGGTACTGCAGGTAACGCTCAAGGAGCTTGTCCTTTTTCGGATACGACATACCACCGCGACGAGTACAACAAGCAAATCACAAAAATGCAAGTGACGACAGGCATAACGTTCGGCACTTCCAAAGGCAAAGGACCCTGACCTTACCGGGCAAGATCGAAAAAGAGTTTTCGCTGTTGTCGCTCATCGGACAACAGATCAATCACGAGATCCTGGGTGACGTAGTCGTTGCCTTCGGTCAGGGCGATGATTCTTTCGTACTGCGCGATCGATGCGTCGCTGGCGCGAAGCACTCCTCGGATGACTGCCTCAGCGTCCGCCCGGTCCAATGCTGGTTTTAGATAGTTTTGATTCCTCGGAAGCTCGAGCGAGCCTGGCACTCGGCCTCCGATAATCCTAATTCGTTTTGCCAACCGGCGCGCGTGGCTAAGCCGGAGCGAAACCGATTCCGCAAGCGATTGCTGAAGTGTTTGCGGCTTGACGCCGTCGAGGTCGATCGAGTTGGCAAGGGGATTCTGAAGTGTCTCGAGCTCAGCCGCGTACGATCGTTTCAGTTCTGAAATGATTTCGTTTGTTTTGTCCACACGCACGAGCTCGAGACATCATGATCCGGGTCGGCAGGAAGCGCTGCGCTAAACTCGTTGCCCCATCGGCGTTCCCAAATGCTCGGGCTGGGCTGTTGCGCCGACATCGCCGGACCGAGCGGTATCTCGTTTCAGGAAAAGAACAGCGGACCGGGTTTCGACTCCGTCGGGCGAAAGCGCAACAATCGGAATCTCAAAATCGTTGTCCGGGAAGACGAAGTGATAACGGAACGTCCCATCCGGCTGGAGTTGCACTGGCCGGCCCGCGATGGTGACTTTCGCCTGCGGATCGGTTCCGCCGTAAAAGATCACTTCTGCGTTGACGTGCATGAAAAACTCGCGTCCACCACCAAAAGGCTGAGCACTCCAGCTCGCTCCAAAGCCACTGAACAGGCTGGTCTCAGACACGAGTTGGCTCCAGCTTGAAGGCCCGAATTCCAAGCCGCTCCAGCTGGATAGATTCCAGCTTGAGAGCCCCCAGCTTGAGAGCTGTTCGGATGCAAATGCGGATCCAATTGAGTAGGAACTAACGCTGTAAGAGCTGAACGCTTTCTCCCAGCTGGAGAGAACTTCGCTGCTGAGACTGTACGAACTGAGGAGGGCTCCCCAGCTCGAGGTGATCTCACTGAGTCCCGTCTCCCAGCTTGCGAGCATCTGGCTGCTCACCCCGTAGGAGCTGAGGACGGACTCCCATTTGCCAAAGATTTCGCCAACGCCAGTCTGCCAGCTCGCAAGCGATGCGCTGCTCAGGCCATAGGAGCTGACGGCGCTGCTGAAACTGGAGGAGATTTCGCTGAGGCCGGCCCGCCAGCTTGCAAGCACCTCACTTCCAAGCCCGAGTGAAACGAGCGCTTGTTCCCATTTCGAGATGATTGCGCTTACTCCGGCCTGCCAGCTTGCGAGCGTTTCGCTGCCTCCCGCCAAAACCTCAGACGAGAGGCTGCTGAGGGCCGAAGAAATTCCGCCGATTTCCGCTCCTCCAAAACTGCTCACGCCTGCGCTCGATAGTTCCTGGCGTAAGAATTCCCGGATGGAGCCGCTGAACAAGCTCGATTCGCCAGGCGCCAGCAGCGAGGCTAAACGGCCTTTGGCAAGCAGTTCGCTGGCCGATTCCGAATCCAGACGTCCGCTGAGTTCAGCGTGCAGAAATTGCAGAACTTCTTGCGAACTCATGGAGAAGAGCCGATCGAGAAAGCCTTTTCCAAGCAGTGTCTCAAGGACTTTGACCTGATTGCTGCCCCAGCTTGCGATCCCTTCGGAACTGCCGATCGCCGCTTGCTGGAGCCGGGCCAATGTCTCAGCCAATGCCTGGCCGCCGGATTGCAACGAGGAAATGACGTCGAGCAGAAAATTAAAACTCAGATGGAACGGCAAGGTTGCGAACTGGGTGTCCCAATTCAGACTGATCGATTCGGGTGGCGTTTGTGCCGGGCCGGCTTCGTCGACGACGGTTCGCTCGCCGTTTGCGTCCCGATACC
>CAZMNG010000203.1:0-6953 GCA_964567505.1 uncultured Chthoniobacterales bacterium | reverse complement strand
TGTAGTCCTGGAGCCCTTTCCCGGGTCGCCGACCTCCCGAGTAGGGAAAGACGGGCTAATCTAGCCGAGATCCATTCAATCGTCCCGCTGGGACGGGGCTATTTTTCTCGTGACTCCAGGCACTTCGTGCCTGGCTACTATCAGACTGTCCCTCCGGGACGAAGGCCATTCGCCCCTGTCTCGAGTGCCTCGCGTTAAGTTAATGCTTATGGGCGGCCGCCGGACGGTTTCGGCCTTCCGGGTGCATAATTCTGCGAAATATGCAGGCGAATCTAAGCCGAGATCCCCTGGCTACTATCAGACTGTCCCTCCGGGACAAAGGCCATTCGCACCTGTCTCGAACGCCTCGCGTTAAATTAATGCTTATGGGCGGCCGCCGGACGGTTGCAGCCCTCCGGGTGCATAATTCTGCGAAATATGCGGGCTAGCGCCATTCATGCTTTGGGTACTTGCGTTGGAGCTCCTGTTTGATCTTGGGGTAAGCGTCTTTCCAAAACGATGAAAGATTTTGGGTCGTTTGAATCGGACGATGGCTTGGGGCAAGGATCTGCAGCAGAATCGGCACGCGTCCTTCACAGATCGTCAGCGAGCCTTCGACTCCATAAAGATCCTGAATTCGCGCAGCCAGCATGGGGGGCTTATTTTCGGTGTATAGCAACTTTGCGTGCCGGCCGTTCGGCAATTCGCAGCGGGCCGGCGCAAACTGATCGAGCGCCTGTTGTTGCAGAGGCGAAAGCCACGATTTGATCACAGGCCATACGGGCCGATCCTTAATCTCTTTGTAGCTGACGGCGCCGTGGCAGATCTGTTGCGTCAAGTAGAATCGCGCTTCAGCGTCGATCTTCGGCAATCCCAGATCGGGATACCATTCGCACAGGCAGTTGAGGCGAACGATCCATTGGTCGACTTCATGGGTCCAGTGCGCCAGGGGGCAGCGACCGGCGATAGCTTCCTTTGCCAGCAGTTCGGAAGCTTTTTGAGCGGATGGGGAATCAAGCTTAGTTGTTTGAATGACAAGGTCCCGAAAAAGAAGATCTCTTTCGGCCTGAACACGACGCGTGGCCGGATCAAAAAATACCTGTTCGACCTCGCGAAAATCATCCGGGAACAGCTCACGCAGCCATTCTTCCCGGACTCCGGTGACTTGGGAAAGCAGGACGATCAGTTCATCGTTGCGGCCTTGAATCTCGCGGATCTCGCCGGCAACGAACAATGGGCTCTTTTGAACGACGCTCTCTCTTGCAAGGACTCCGTGCCGTTTATGGACCAGATCGCATCGCAGCGTCCCGGCATCGATGCGCTTTGCCAGATGATCCGAAAACCCGACGAGCATGCACTTTCCGAGCGCTTCGGCATCGAATTCGTCGACCGGTTTGTCGACGTTCAAGCCTTCGCTTCTGGCGATCTCGACGAACTGTTCATACACCGGAGCGATCTGTTGTGAGATCGTGTGGCGTATGCCGAGGCGCCTGGATCGATCTGGCCCATGCTCCTGAGCGTAAAGCCATGCCCTGATCAGAACGAAAAAGTCCGACTCCACTTCATGGCCGAGCAACAATTCGCGATCGTGATCCATTTGATTGTTCTCACTGCGCCTGAGCAAATGCCGCTCCTGGGTGATCGCGGCGATGAGTGCAACCGTCGGAACGCAATTGAGCTCGTTTGCCATCAACAGCATCCGCGAATAGCGGGGGTGCACCGGGAACGAAAGCATTCTGCGTCCGATTTCAGTGATTTGCCCGGTCTCGCGTTCGAGCGCGCCGAAGTCTTCGAGAAGTTCGATCGCGCGCCGCAAAGAATTTGAATCCGGCATTTCGATCCAGCCAAAATGTTTCAGGTCCGCGACACCGGCCGCTTTGAGATTCAGCAGCACCTCGGAAAGATCGAGCCGTTTAATTTCCGGCAGATCCTGTAGGCGCCTGTTCAACTGGTCGCGTTCCGACCAAAGCCGAATGCACTGACCCGGCGCAGTCCGGCCTGCGCGTCCCGCGCGCTGGTCGGCGGATGCCCGGCTGATTTTCTCGGTGATCAACGTGTTTATGCCGCGGTGCGGATCAAACTTAGCGATTTTGGCGAGGCCGCTATCGATCACGAGAGTCACTCCATCGATTGTCAGGGAGGTCTCAGCAACGTTTGTCGAGACCACGACTTTTCGTTCCTGGTAGGTTGCGACCGCGGAATCCTGCGCCCGGGGCGAGAGGTCGCCATGCAGCGGGAACACGACCCCTTTAAAATCGGAATGTTTAAGCTCCTGGATCGTCCGCGAAATCTCGTACGCGCCCGGCATAAAAATCAAGACGTCGCCACCGTCGTCCTTGGCTTGGCTCAGGGCATCAGTAGCCAGTTCCCAGGGTGGTTCATCGATCGTTTGCCGTTTTAAATACTCGATGTCGACAGGGAATGTCCTGCCCTCCGAACTGAGTACTCGGCACGGACGCAGATGCGCCTCCAGTAGATCGGTATCCAGCGTCGCGGACATAACGACGATTTTGAGCTCGGGCCGGGCCGAGGCTTGGAGCTCCAGTGCGCGCGCCAGCGCGATGTCGCCGTAGAGGTGGCGTTCGTGAAACTCATCGAATATAAGAACCGAAACGCCTGACAGATTTGGATTACCTGCCATCTGCCGAAGCAAAACGCCCTCTGTCACAAAGCGGATTCGTGTTTTTGGGGTCGAATAATTGTCGAGCCGAATCTGGTACCCGACCTCTTCACCGAGTGGCACATTCCGTTCCTTGGCCACCCGTGCGGCGAGCATCCGTGTCGGTAACCGGCGTGGTTGCAATATGATGATTTGCCGTTTTTCCGCGAGCCCGTGATCGAGTATCATCTGCGGAACCTGGGTCGATTTCCCCGACCCGGTCGGCGCCCGAAGAATCAGGCGCGGCAGCGCGCTGAGCGACTCGACGATCTCCGCTTGCAGTTCATAGATGGGAAGGCTCTTCGGCTGCACGATTCGTGGAATTAAAGGCACGCGGACCAGAATTCAAGAGGCCAAGGCCCGGCAACAGGATTTCTGGCGGCTTCCCGCTTCGTCGGATCGATGGTACAATTCCTCTCGACTTACAGTCTCCGGTGCCCGAACCAACATAGCACATGCGATTTCGGGGACTGGATACCAGCACGCCAATTTAATGCGAACGACGTTACGAGTTTTCAACTACATTCGGCGCTACCCATGGATGGCGAGCGGCACGATTGTATTCGCCGTTTTGGCAACGCTCATGGTGATTGTGTTTCCGACTGTAACGCAGCGCGTCATTGATGAAGGGATTCGTGGCCGAAAACCGGAGCTGATCTTACCGCTTGCACTGACGGCGGTTGTCGCGTTCGTAGTTCAGGGAGTCTCGAACTGCATCCGGATTATTTTAAATAATACATTCGAACAAAAAGTTATTTTTGACCTGCGCAGCGATCTCTACGACCACATTCAGAAACTGCCGCTGCGCTGGTTCGATGACCGTGCGACCGGCGACATCATGACGCGCGTGCTGGAAGATGTGAACTCGATGGAGCGCGTGCTGATTGACGGGATCGAACAAGGGACAGTGTCAATCCTTCAAGTGATTATTGTGGGCGCGATGCTGTTTCTTCGCCAGCCCTCGCTCGCAACGCTCACAATGATCCCGGTTCCATTACTTGCTGCAGGCGCCTTGATCTACACGGTGACTGCCAAGTCGCGTTACAGAAAGCAACGCCAGGCGGCTTCCGCCATGAATTCGCTGTTGCACGACAACCTCTCCGGGGTCCGGCAGATCAAGGCATATGCACGCGAGACGAACGAGCACGCCCGGTTCAATCACGCAAGCCAGCGGCTGAACGATGCGACGTTGACCGTGATGCGCGCGTGGGCGATTTACAACCCTTCGATGGATTTCCTGGTTTCGTGCGGGTTGGTGATCGTGACCGGTTTCGGCGCCTTGGCTGTCCTGCAGGGCCGCATGGAAATTGGTGAATTGGTCGCCTGCCTTATTCTGGTGCGGTTCCTGTACGAACCAATTGGAAGACTGCACACGCTGAACCAAATGCTGCAGAGCGCTCGCGCAGCTGCGGAGCGGGTTTTTGAGATACTGGACGAGCCTGCGGAACGGGACATTCACGAACGCGACACCATCCGTCCCGCCGGCCGCATCGAATATCGAAGCGTTTCGTTTTCGTACGACAATTCCGCCGATGCGGAGCCGGTTCTTCGCGATATTTCCTTTGTGGCAGAGCCGGGCCAGACAGTTGCGCTGGTTGGCGAAACAGGGTCCGGGAAATCGACTCTGGTGAGTTTGTTGCTTCGTTTTTACGAACTTGCTCCAAACGGAGGCGACATTCTCATCGACGGACGATCTGTTCGGACCCTCTCCAAGCACGCGATTCGGAGCGCGACCGGGTTTGTCAGCCAGGAGAGCTTCCTGTTCAACGGGACGATCCGCGAGAATTTGCTCTTCGGAAAGCTCGATGCGCGCGACGAAGAGATTTTTGAGGCGCTACGCGCGGCGAATGCCAATGACTTCGTGTCCCGGTTGCCGGCCGGCCTGGACGCCCCGGTAGGGGAACGCGGCATCCGGTTGAGCGTTGGAGAGAAACAGCGGATATCGATTGCCAGGGCAATATTGAAGGATCCGCCACTGCTGATTCTGGACGAAGCAACCGCAAGCGTCGACACCGAAACGGAGCGCCAGATACAGCAAGCATTGAATCGCCTCCTGTTCGGCCGGACAAGTTTCGTTATCGCGCATCGACTCTCGACGGTCAGGCATGCCGATCAGATTCTCGTCCTTCACCGCGGGCAGATCGTCGAGTCCGGCGACCATGAGCAGCTGCTCGCGTTGGACGGGAAATACTCTAAGCTCTGCCAAAGCGGTTTGTTCTTTGCGGAGGAAGTAGCCGAGGAAGTGGGACAGCTGCGCTGAGCATAGCCGTGATTTTACTTGCGTCCTGCACCGTGAACCTCGAATAGAAAATGGGTTGCTTTACAAGATCGGCTATTTAACGCGACGCGCTCTTCAGCACACTGGGAGCATTATCTGGCTGCTCCTGAACACCTTGGAAGAAGTAGGGGACAACATTCGCCGCGGCCGGATGCCATTCCGGCTCTCGATGCTGTTTGCGCAAACCGATCGCACCGGGGTGGGTTCTATTCCGCTCGTTTTGATGGTCTCATTTTTTCTTGGGCTGACGATGGCGCTGTTAACCGGCTATCAGCTGGAGAAATTTGGAACGGAACGCCTGGTTCCGACTCTGATCTCGATCGCGTTCACTCGCGAGCTCGGTCCGCTGCTGACCGGGATCGTTCTTGCCGCGAGGATCGGCGCGGCTTACACAGCCGAGCTTGGCACGATGCAGGTCTCCGAGGAGATTGAAGCGATCGAGTCGATGGGGATCGGTCCGTTGCGATTTCTGGTCGCGCCGCGGTTGGTTGCAATCGCTTGTTTGACGCCCTGCCTGTCGGTGCTTTCATGCGTCGCTGCAATAATCGGATCGGCGCTGATCTCCTGGGCACTGCTGAATATTGTACCGGACGCGTATTTCGATGCGGTCCTGACCAGCTTGATCATCAGCGATATTGTCATCGGATTATTCAAGGCAATGTTCTTCGGGTTGTTGATCGGTCTGATTGCCTGTTACCAGGGGTTGACGGTCACGGGGGGCGCGGAAGGGGTCGGCAAAGCAACAACGGACAGCGTTGTGATTTCAATTACGACCGTCATCGGGTTCGATACATTATTCAACATCATGGTTACAAGGGTCACCGGATGAGCGAGACGGCGTTGGTTCATCTCGAAAACGTCGTCCTGCGATTTGGCGATAAGACAGTCCTCGACGGCGTTGAACTTAAGGTCTTCAGTGGTGACCGCCTGGTGATTCTGGGTCAGAGCGGAGGTGGCAAGAGCACGATGCTGCGTCTGATCCTTGGCATCTTGAAACCGACATCGGGCCGGGTGCTCTACCGGCACCTCGAGGTCCAGAAGTTGAGCCGGAGCCGGTTGAATACGCTCCGGAGTCGGATTGGGATGGTTTATCAGTACTCGGCACTCATCAGTTCGATGACCGTTCGGGAGAACCTTGCGTTGCCGTTGGAAGAATTGGGACACAAGTCGCGCCAGCAAATCGATGAACTAATCAAAGCAAACCTGGATATCGTCGGGATGAGCGGCACGGAAGAGAAGCTTCCTTCGGAGCTAAGCGGCGGAATGCGGAAGCGCGTCAGTCTTGCTCGTGCGTTGATGATGCAGCCGGAATTGATTCTGTTCGACGAACCGTCGGCCGGCCTCGATCCGGTGATGAGTTCGGTGATCGACGAACTCATTATCAGTTTGACTAAAAATACGAATACGACCTCAGTCATCGTCACTCACGAAATGGAAAGCGCATTCAAGATCGCCACGCGGATGGCCATGCTGTACCAGGGAAAAATAATCCAGGACGGTTCGCCCGATCAGTTACGCGTCTCGTCAAACCCGGTCGTTCACCAGTTCGTGACCGGCACAACAGAAGGACCAATAACGGAGACCCCGCCGCATGCAGATACTTCGGAATGAAGTTCGCACGGGCCTTTTGGTCCTTGTGACGCTTGGACTTGTTGTGAGCGTGGTCCTGTACATTTCGTCACCCGGCTTGTTCAGGCCGCTGAAGAGGTATGACGTTTATTTCGATAACGCGGCGGGGGTCAAACCTGGGGCGGCAGTGATGCTTGCCGGCCGGAAAATTGGAACCGTTGAAAGTATCCAATCGCCGGTGCCCTTAAATGACCGGCCGGAGCACAATTTGAACTACGAGGCGATGGTCCGGGTGCAGGTCGCAGACGATTCGCAGATCTACAACGAAACAACGGTATCCATGCGCAGTTTCGGATTGTTGGCGGAGCTTGTAATCGATTTTACGAATGGGAACCCGGAATCGGGGCTTGCAGAACCCGGCGCGAAATTTGTCGGGACCCGCGCGCCCGATCTCGCGGAATTAGGTCC
>CAZMNG010000202.1:0-6978 GCA_964567505.1 uncultured Chthoniobacterales bacterium | reverse complement strand
CCGCTTCCTGGTACGGGGCGACGGCAGCACTTCGCATGAAGGTCTTTTCGATTTACAGACCGGAGAGTTCCTCCGACAGACCACACACCAGGGCTGGCGTAACGACTCGAGCTGGGCACGCGGCCTGACTTGGGCGTTGTACGGTTTCACCACCGCCTATCAATACACGAACGATGACCGGTTCCTCGATACCGCGCAGCGCTGTGCGGATTTTTACATCGCTCGGACTCCGGCGCATGGTGTTCCACCAAATGATTGGGAGGAACCGCATCCCGCCCGCCCATACGAAAGTTCCGCCGCCGCCATTGCATCAGCAGCGTTGCTGGAACTGGCCGCTACCCTGCCCCGGTCGACCGCTGCAGAGAAATACCGAATCTACGCCTTCAGAATACTCAATACGCTGCTCGAACCCGAGTTCTTGGCAAACGAAACGCCTGGCTGGGAGGGAATCCTCAAACATGGCACTTATCACGAGCGCAAAATAATCGGAGTCGACGAGAGCGTAATGTGGGGCGACTATTTTTTCCTTTCCGCAATCAACCAAGCGCTCAGTTAGACCGGTCAATGAACAGCAGCCCTTTACATTCAATCGTCCACGAGGCCCCAATCGTCGCAATTGTTCGCAGGCCGAGCGTCGATCCGGTTCGATGCGTTCGAAACCTTTTCGAAGCCGGTATTCGTCTAGTGGAAGTCACAATGGATACCCCGGGTGCAGCCCAAATCCTCGGTTCGCTGCGTCTCGAAGTCCCATCCAACGCCTTACTCGGGGCCGGCACGGTCACCGATATCGCTCGCGCCCAAGCCGCTCTGGCAGCCGGTGCGTCGTTTATCGTGACGCCGAACTTAAGCCTCGACGTAATTCGATTTGCCCACGACCACGGACTCCCGATTATTCCGGGCGCAATGACACCAACCGAGATTTTCAATGCTGCCGCTGCCGGAGCCGATTACGTGAAGGTATTTCCGGCAAGTGCGCTTGGTCCCTCTTATTTCCGTGAGCTGCGAGGTCCTTTCGCGGAAATCCCATTGATTGCGACCGGTGGTGTAACCCTCGAAAATGCCCGTGAATTTATTCGATTCGGAGTTGATGCACTCGGAATCGGCAGCTCATTGCTGCCGAGATCAAACGCCGGCTTCAGTCGCTGCGCGGAGATCGCACAAGAATTCCTCCAAATCGCTCTTGAAGCTCGTGCAGCACGATGAAGTCGTTCACTGAGAAACCAGACTGCGATGTGCTCACCTTCGGCGAAACGATGGTCCTGCTTGCGCCGGGTCGCGAACGTGACAAACTCGAATTTGCGTCTTCTTATCAAGCTTCGATCGGAGGCGCAGAATCCAACTGTGCGATTGGCCTCGCGAGACTTGGCCATTCTGTTTGCTGGGTCAGCCGCCTCGGCCACGACCCATTCGGATTTCGCGTGCTCAAAACCCTGCGCGGCGAACGCATTGATGTCAATCGCGTCGAAATGTGTCACAACGAACCAACCGGCATCATGTTTAAGGAACCAGGTTCCGGCAACTCGAGCCGCATTTTTTATTATCGCAGAAATTCTGCTGCGGCTGCGTTGCGCATTGAATCATTCAACGGTCTCGAAGCAAAATACCTGTTTGTCACCGGAATCACACCGGCGTTGAGTGACGCAAATCGCAAACTGACATTTGAAGTTGTCGATCATTATCGTAACGCCGGAACAAAGGTTGTTTTTGATCCGAACATGCGTTTCAGGCTCTGGGACGCTGACGCGGCGCGAATCGTCTTTCTCGAACTCGCGAGGCGCTGCGACATCCTCGTTCCGAGCTTGATCGAAGCTCAAATTCTCACCGGGGAGAAAGAGCAAAATGCCATGCTGGACGGACTGCAAAAAATCGGAAGTTTCCAGGTCGTGCTCAAGGCCGGCGAACGCGGCGCCTGGTATGCCGATGGCGATCAGCGCGGCTTCTGTCCTAGTTTTCCGACAACCGAAATCGATCCGGTCGGTGCCGGAGACGCCTTTTGCGCCGGCCTCATCTCCGCACTTCTCGACGGCTGCTCGCTTCCGAAAGCCGTCACCCGCGGCGCCGCGCTCGGCGCGTTATGTGTATCCACATTCGGCGACTATCACGGCCTCCCCGACCGCGCCACTCTCGAAGCATTCATCACCGGCAAACAAATCCAGAGCCGATAGCCCGAAAGGCTCACAAGCTATCTCCTCGCCCTCGTATTGGACGCGAATCGTGGTCGGTTAGCCGACCAGCGTCACCCGACCCGTCTCCAAGCTGTAGACTCCTCCGACGACCTTCAGCTTTCCTTGCTGCACCGCGTCGCTCAGAATCGGACTGGCCGTTTTCAACGCCGCGACATTCAGCAGAACGTTCTCTCGAATGGCGTTCTCAAGGAGGTCCCCCGGCTCCCCCTCCGCCCTCTTTACCGCCGGTCGAATCGCATCCATCAGGTGTGAAATATGACCCGGGAAGGATATCCCTTCCTTGACCGCCTTCACCGCCGCCGCCCCGCACTTGCTGTGACCGAGCACCAGGATCATCGGCACGCCCAGCTCCGCAACCGCGTACTCAAAGCTCCCGATCGAATGAATGTCAGCGAAATTGCCCGCAACGCGGCAGACAAAAACATCTCCCCGCCCGACGTCAAAAGCGAATTCCGGCGCAACTCGCGAATCGGCGCATCCGAGAATCGCCGCAAACGGATTTTGTCCGGCAGCAAGTACCGACCGTTCCGCAACGAAATCGTGGCGCCTCGATACTCCTTCCACATAGCGTCGATTCCCCTGCAACAGCCTGTCCAAGGCCGCATCCGACCCGATCACATTTTGCGACTTCGGAGGCGGATCGACCTCCGCGCCTCGCGCGCGGCCCAAAACACCGAGGCTCAAGACGGTCGCACCTGCGAACCGGAGAAATTGACGCCGCGGCAGATCCGCCGAACCGGACGCAGAATTCTCAACACATGCGCTGCACATAATAATTTGAGCGGGATTATTGGTGGATGCGCCCGATCAATCAAATCGAATCTCAAATGAACGGTCTCGTAGAGTTTGACATGTCTGATATATGTTCCCGGAGGAGATCAACTATGCCATTGCCATCGGACGAGAAGATTATCGCATTAAGCCAGGATTTGATAAAAGTATTCGACTCGCTTTTCGGGTTGCACCCAGGGTTTCGACCTGCTCACGCCAGAGGGATCATGCTGACAGGAACGTTTACACCTTCGCCTGAAGCAACTTCGCTGACACGCGCGCCCCATGTTATCCGCGAATCCGTTCCGGTCACAGTGCGATTTTCGAGTTCGACCGGAGTTCCGTTAATCCCGGACACCGATCCGAACGCGAACCCGCGTGGACTCGCGATCCGTTTCCATCTCGCCGACCATGTCCACACTGATATCATCAGCCATTCCACAGACGGATTTCCCACCAGAACAGGCGAACAATTTCTGGAGTTTCTCCAAGCCGTCCTCGCGAGCGATCCCGCCAAACCGTCGCCGACGCCGGTTGAGCAATTCCTGGGCAGCCATCCCGAAACGCTCGCATTCGTGCAAGCGCCTAAACCTTGCCCATCGAGCTTCGCGAGAGAAACCTATTTCGGTGTCAACGCAATGAAGTTCACCAATAAAGTGAATGTTTCCAAGTTCGGACGTTATCGAATTGCTCCAGACGCAGGAAACGAACATCTGGATGACGCCACAGCCAAAGCCAAAGATCCAAACTTCCTCTATGATGAGCTCTCCACCAGGATCGGGAGTGGACCGATCAGCTTTACGGTCCTGGTGCAGCTCGCAAACGAGGGGGATGTCGTCAACGACGCAACCAGGCACTGGCCGGCGGATCGAACTCTATTTAATCTCGGCAAAATCGTTCTCACCGCGCCGGTCGCCGACAACGCGCACGAACAGAAAAAAATCATCTTCGATCCCATTCCCCGTGTCGACGGTATCGAACCCTCCGATGATCCTCTCCTCGAACTCCGCGCCGCTATCTACCTTCTGAGCGGCCGCCGCCGTCGGCAGGCTCCGGACGCATAACGACCCACAGTCACCCGCATTTTTCACACCCCGTGAAAAATGCGCACGAGGTGCCGATCCGGCCTGGGCCGGATCGGGGTTAGTCTTCTACTCCCGCCAACCGTCTGGCCAAAAACAGCTGAGTGAGATTGTAGCCGCAAAGGAACCCGCTCACGCTGAAAAAAACCATTACACTCCCTGCGACCACTGGACCGCTGGCCTGGCCGATCATGAGGCCGTTGCCGAGGTTCACCGACGTATTCCCAAACCATGCCAGACCCTCACGCGATTCTACCAGCCCGACTCCGACAATCGTCTTGGTCAGCCAGTCCGAGATTTGCGTCAAATTCGTATTCGCTTGGAAGCCTGTGTTGAGTGGAACCGGCACAATCCCGCCGGCCGCGTTCGAGCCGGCGACGGGTGGGCTGCTCAGCGGGGGGCTGGCGAGTTGGTTTGCGGCGTTCTCGGCACCGGGTCCTGTTGCAACCCGGCCGCCCGGCCCCAGACCACTGTCAGGGGCGGCCACGGAACGCGGCACGCCGAAGAGAAAACCAATCAAGACGCCGACGATCAGGGATGCCAAAGACAGCATGAGGCCAAGGCAGGCAGCCGTAAACCCCCCACCCGAAAAACAGGTCAATCCTACCGCTTCGACAAAAGCCCCGCACAAAACTACCACCACCAAAATCGTCCCGACTACGATCGTGTCGATCCTTGACTCCATATCGCGCGGATGCTCGATCTTTACCGTGGAGATTGTTTGAGTAGACACAAAAAGCATACCCCCCGTCGCCGCGCCAAAGCCCAGGAGAATCAAGACGAGCTTTGGAGTAACCTGCGGTTGATGCGACCAGACCGCGCCAATACACCAACAGATAAGGGCGGCAATGACTACGCCAATCCCGGCGATAATCCATATTTTCCTTGGATCCAACTTAGCAGTATCATCTGGCATAGGCTAATTGGGCGTTTTGGTTTGCGTCGAATAACTAGCTGTATATGACCGTTTTCATCGAATCGAATTTTACAACGTAGCCCACAAATTATCCAGGTTGTGATTACTATCCACAACGCCTTGGTCGAACGTCACTGCGACTGGATAACCAATGTGCACGAAACCCGCCGGCAACCCTTTGATCAGTACATTCACAAAAATGCTGGTTGGACTGCTGCTACCCAGCTGATTTGTCGAAATTGGCAAAACGGGAACGATATCTTCCGTGTTGTAAATGCGCCATGTTTGCAGTCCTGAGGCGTTATACGCCTTGGCAAAGGCCGGATCTCCGGTCCGCGGCCCGGAGAAGGTATAAACGATCGGATCCAGACCCAGCCTTTGCCTGATGCCGGCGGCCGTCAAATGCGCCAGCGCTGCTCCAAGACTGTGTCCGGAGATAAAAAGCGAAAATGATTTTATACCGGCGTTCAGAAGATTTTGAATCGCGGTGAAAATAGACGGAATGATTTGTGCATACAGACCATAGAAGCCCTTCGTCGTGTTTCCCCACGTCACAGCCAGATTCGCAGGATCAGCGAAGAACGGGACGAACCCCACTGTAGCATCATCAACCCATTCGAGCGTTGTCTGTGTGCCGCGAATAGCCACGTAGACGTCAGTTCCGTGGGTCGCGACGAAACCGAACGGCAGTGCGGACTTGGGCACGATCGACGGCAGGCCCCAGGTTTCAACCGCATAAAATTGAGCTTCGATCTGATACACCTTTGGTGGCGGCACAGGTTCAGGAGGAGTTACCTGATACGTTTTTGCAGTGACTGTGTATGAACTCGGGACTGGCCAAAGACGGTGATTTTGAAAATCAGTCAACTGCTGATAGGCAGCATCGACCAAAGCGGCTAGTTCAATCGCACGACCTTTGTCGAAGCTTGCCGGATAGTTATAGGGAGGCGGCAATGCAGGCATAAGCGTATTTTCTCTAATCTTTTGAGAGGGCCCGGCCAAAAGGAAGAAAGCAGTCCTCGCAGGCGAGCAACTTAAATGTGCAGAAAAAGCTACCTAACGGATAGCAGGCTACCCGGCCGATTAAACAATGACAACGCAAAACGACCCAAATACTTCGTTCGGGTTAGTTCTCGCATAAAAAACGGCGGCGCTGAACGTGGCTGCGGCTAGGGGTTGGGGCTGAATTGAGGCAGGAGGAAAACGGCGCTTAGAGGATATTTGAAAAGTTTCATGCAGGCGCGATCCGGTTCAGCATAATGCGGACCCAAAGTGCTCTGGTAGCTTCGGTGATAGCCAACGTTCGGATGACGACACTTTTTCCCATACCTGAAAGCATCAAGAACAGTTCGGAAAAAGTATTAGTGAAGTTCGACTATTGGGGTCATCAGGGGGTATGACCTGGACCTGCTCTACATTGCCCGTCGCGGTTACAAGTAAGAAGCGGTCATTACGACGGCCTTCGACGCTAGCGTACAGAACGACCTGGACTGCTTCCAAGTGCAGGACCTGCTCGATCGCCTGCCGCATTTGGGCATCAAAGGGGCCTATCTGAAATAGATGGTCCAGGAACAAGCTCATCGAGCACAAGCTTTGAAATCACTGCCCAGAACGCTTGCCAGCTGTTTTCCTTCACCGGAGGAAATCCCCGTGGCGTTTCGGCTGGGGACGTGCCCCGAGGAGCGACTTTACCTCGTTGACGGCCAAGTCCGTCCTTGGGCAGGAACGCTGGCTGAGGTGAGCTCGCCGATCTGCCTGCGCCAAGTTGATGGAACCCTCCGGCGGCCCATTATCGGTCAGGTGCCCGCGATGGACGAGAGTACGGCCATGGCGGCGTTGAACGCGGCAGTCCGGGCCTGGGATTATGGCCGCGGTCCGTGGCCGACCATGAGTGTGGCAGCACGCATCGCGGCCGTGGAAACGTTCGCTGCCGAAATGTTGAAGGTGCGCCAGCAAGTGGTGAACCTGCTCATGTGGGAAATCGGCAAGAGCCTTGACGACAGCGGTAAGGAGTTTGACCGCA
>CAZMNG010000201.1:0-6994 GCA_964567505.1 uncultured Chthoniobacterales bacterium | reverse complement strand
GCTCCTGCGGGGCCGCAGTGAGCGCGTCGATTTCTGCCGAGGCTTGGTGATAATCAACGAGCGCCCGCAGCTTCTGAGCTTGTGCATCGTTCAGTGTGCGTCGAGAGTCGAGGACATCGAGCTGGCTGTATCGGCCGGCTGCGTAACCTTCCAGGATCTTGTTGAGGGCGCTATTTGCTCCCGATAAGACATCCTTATCCAGAATTCCGATCTGGGTCGTCGCTCGAGCAAGGATCTGGTAGGCCTCATTCAGGTGAGCATAGGCCCGGGCTTCGGCTGCCCTCTCCTCCTCGTTGGTTTTCTTGAGATTGGCCTCCGCTTCCGCGATGTTGCCTTCATTCCGATTCCACAGAGGCAGCGGAATCGAGAACCCCGCAACCAGAGTTACGTCGTCTCCATTGCCGATCATTCTCGGCCCCACGCTAACGGTCAGATCAGGAACGCCCTGAGCGCGAGCCGACTCGAGGGCAGCGTGTCGCCTTTCACGCTCCGTCGTCCAACGCGCAAGCTGCGGGTTACGCATCAGTTTCGACGTCAATGTTGACAGTGGAGGCAACGGTCTGATCAGTTCCAGATTACCGGAAACGCTGTTGAAATCGGCTTTCTTGGCTCCCCAGTGTGCGGCTAGATTCGTTCGTGCGGCGATCAGATCGCGTTGAGCTTGTTCCAGTTCGATCCGCGCCGATCCGACGGCTACATTGACTCGTGTCAGATCGACATCGGAAGTTTTACCGGCTTCCACCTGTCTTTGAGTGATTGGCACCACCTTCTCAGCGATATCGACGAGTTCCTGCGCCAGACTGACCCGGCTTTGTGCCGCAAGGACTTCGATAAAAGCGAAAGTGGCCTCCTTAAGAACGGCGACTCGCTTAACCTCATAATCCCAATCGGCAAGCCGCTTGCCGGCTTTTGCCTCACTGATGCGAGCCTGGCGTTTGCCTCCGAGTTCAATGAGCTGGCTTAATTGCAATGTAAACTGCATTTCTTCGCCTTCTCCTTTGTATGAGCCTGATCCGGTGATGTTCTCACCCTCCACGCTGAGCTCAGGGTTTGAACGGAGCTTCGACTGAATAATACGCGCGTCCGCGGCACGGATATCCCAGGCCGTTCCGGCTAATTCGGGACTCCCTTTCAGAGTCCGCGCTAGAGTTTGGGCAAGCGTTAACGATTTCTCTGCTTCTTGCCGCGCCATGGCGCCAGAGGAAAGCACGCAGAAAATTACGCCTGCCAAAAAAGTGGAAAATCGATTAAAACACATAAAAATGATGGTTATTTGCAGGTTTAGAAAACAAAACGAATCGGAGCAGGCACGTTTCGACGAACGTGCGTGTCGGGAATCAGGATTGGCGCGCGAGATCAGGGCACAAGCGTGCCCTTAGCGCTTAACGTGCCTGGGGCGGCCGCTCGATCCGAGGTCTTTCGCCTTCAGGATATTCGCTCGCCGGCGCGGGAGCGGAAAAGCCACTGTGACTGAGTGGAAAAATAAATGGAAAATGATCAGACGATGGAGAGGATGGGCTCAATGAGCAGCAGTGATCGAGCTGCTCAGTCTCTCCGGTCATGGAGTTCTCAGAAGCCGCATGGGAGTGTTCTTTAGCCGGAGAAAAGGCGCAAAAACCCAGTGCCTGATGGGCGTACCCGCCAAGCATCAGGATCGCCACGACTATCGCGAACAATCTGGATTGCAGCCTGCGCATGAGGAGCTACGGAGTTCGCACAGAACAATGATTTGTCAAATAAAAAAATTGAACAACTCAACAAGGCGCTAAGATAACGAACTTTTCGGACGGTTTCTGTGATCGGTAGACCGTTTGTCGAACCGGCGTTCGAATTGTCGTCTTGCCCCAAAGCTGACAGATTTTCTCATCTCAAGATTGAGACCTGATATTTGACCTGTCCCTGACCTGTCCCTTAATCCCGATTTGTCCCTTAATCCCGATTCCCATGACGAAGCGTTTCCAGACTGCCTTTGCTGGCTCCAAAACACCGGCTGTTTACGTCCGATGGTTTCAGGGTTGAATTCTGGAGGCGGATCGGGAAGTATCAGGCGGCAATTTTCACGCCGTGACCTCCAGTACTTCTATGTGGTCAGCGTTGCGTAATCCGACTTACCTTCGCTTATGGTTGGCCCTGGTGGCCTCAGGCTGCTGCGTCGCTTCGCATGACATGGCGGCCACCTGGGCGATGAATTCCCTGGGAGCTTCGCCTCTTTTGCTCTCGCTCATGTCCTCTGCCGCTGCGTTCCCATTTTTTCTATTCACACTGCCTGCCGGTGCGGTGGGTGATTTAGCCGATCGCCGTACGCTACTTGTCGTTTGCAACTGCTTGCTGGCCTCCACTGCAGCATTAATGGCTTGTGTCGCATTCGCAGGCGGACTGACTAAAGAGGTGATTCTAGCAGGGGTGTTTCTCCTTGGAGCTGCTTTCGCGTTTCAGGCGCCGGTGGCTTCTGCCTCGATACCTGAAATTGTCGGCAAAGAACAGCTGCCGTCTGCAATCGCACTTGGCGGAATTCAGATGAACGTGGGCGGAATCATAGGCCCGGCTATTGGCGGTTTTCTTATCCCGCTTGTTGGGACAGGCGCCGTATTCGCATTGAACGCGGTGGCATTTGTCCTGGTGCTTCTCGCGGTGTTTGCCTGGAAACGTAAAAGGGTCGTCGTTGACGCGCCGCTGGAGAGCTTTCTTGATTCGCTGACCGGCGCGGTACGATACATGCAATATGCGCCGGGGGTTCGCATCGTGCTGGTGCGCAACCTGATCTTCGGCGTACTGATCGGCGCAATCCCGGCGTTGCTTCCAGTGGTTGGTCTGAAGGTGCTTCACCTGAGCGCAGTCGATCTCGGTCTCGTATTCGCGTGCATGGGTTTTGGATCCCTGGCTGGTGCAGTTCTTTTACTCGAACCCGCCAGGAAACGCCTGAAACCAAATCAGATGACTATTCTCGCAGGCGGGATTCTGGCAGTCGCCTATGCGCTAATGGCAACTGTGCGCCACCCGCGTATTCTTTTCATCGTCGCAGCGGTTGCCGGAGCCGCATGGACGGTCTCTGCCTCGGAACTCTGGATAGCAGGGCAAAGAGTCATACCGGACTGGATTCGCGGTCGAATGAATGCGACCCACATGATGGCTTCCCAGGGCGGTATGGCGTTGGCCGGATTACTCTGGGGCACGCTCGCAACCAAGATCAATGTCGAGTGGACTTTGTTCTCGGCGAGCGTTCTGGGAATCGTCAGTGCGCTCACCGCCAGGCGGTGGTCGATCGATTTTTCTGCCGAGATTAATCTGGAATCGGACCCATTCCCAGCAGAGCATGATGGCCTTTATCTGCCGGAGCCCAACGATGGACCGATCACAGTGGCACACGAGGTTGAAGTCGCACCGGAAAACCACATCCGGTTTTTCCGGCTGATGCAGCAAGCCAGACAAATCTTTTTGCGCAATGGAGCAATCAGTACACGACTGGACCAGGATATGGAAAACCCGAATCGATTCCGGCTACACGCCATCTTTAGCTCGTGGGCGGCGGTGCAACGACTCGAGCAGCGAATCACGCGAGACGAACGCTCGCTATGGTCGCAAGTCTGGACGTTAACTGTCGGCGGGACACCTTCCCGTCCGAAACGCTATTTGACTATTCAGCACTGGATGGATCAAGAATTTGCGATTTCCCGGCTCAAACTCCCGCCCGAGCCTCCATAAAATGACACCAATCCTAAGTTTGCTTCTTGAATCTTTAGATTCGAGCCCGATGCCGATGCTTCGCGCTCCAGCTATAAGCGCATTGGGCCAACTTCCATTGCAACCAGGCAAACATCATCGCTGAAGTCTCTGCCGGCCGAGAATCGCTGAACCTCTTCGATGATCTCATGACACAATTGAAAAGCGGGCAATCCACGGCGCCTATTCACAGCGTCCAGGAGGCGCCGATAGTCATAGATGTCTCCGCCAGGCCCCTCTACTTCAAACAATCCATCGGTAAAGAAAAGCAGTGTATCGTGCGGGGAAAGTTCACAACGGCTGTTGGGATAAACCGCCTCATCGAAAAGACCGAGCGCGGGGCCATGTTTGCTGCCGTTCAGAGGATACGTGTCAGCGCAATCTCTTGTGCAATGGACGCGCAAAGGATTGGGATGTCCCGCATTCGCGTAGCGCAGTTCGCCTTTCTCCAAATCCGCGAACAGGTAAAAGGCCGAAGCAAAAAGCGGGACCTGACTATATGCCAACGTTGAGCACAGTGCCCGATTGAGCCGGGAAAGGAACTCGCCCGGATCTGCAGAGTAATCTCGCAGTTGACCCACCAGAGCACTCACGGTGGAGGCCACAAGAGCCGCACGCACCCCATGGCCCATCACGTCGCAGATGAAAATCCCTGCACTGGTATCAGAGAGTTTAAAAACTTCAAAAAAGTCGCCGCTCACGCTCGTTGAGGGCTGGTAAAAGTGGTAGAAGCGTACTGCGCTCTCTTCCTTGGAAGCGTCATGTGGGAATCCAGGATAGCGGTGCGGCAGCATCGCCTGCTGAAGTTCCCGGGCCATTTCCAGGTCCTGTTCCAGGGCTTCATTCTTTTCGCGCAATTCTCTTGCGAGCGCGGCAAGTTTTTCTTCAGCTCGCTTCTTCTGTGTGATGTCGCGCGAGAGACCAAAGGTGCCGATGATGTATCCGCTGGGATCTCGCAGCGGCAACTTTGAGGTGGAAACCCACGTCTCAGTCCCGTCGGGCCAGGTCTCCTTTTCCTCGATGTTGACCAGAGGCTGTCCCGTACGCAGAATCTCCTGTTCATCGCGGAGCGCAGCCTGGGCATGCTCGGGTGCGAACAAATCGCCGTCGGTCTTGCCGAGTACGTCGGCTGGATCTTTAAGGCCAAACCAGGCTGCCATGGCGCGACTTACGGAAATAAAGCGGCTCTCCCTGTCCTTGAAGTAGATGTGGTCCGGGAGATTATCCATTAGCGTCTTGAGGAGAAAACGCTCTCGTGCGAGGGCATTTTCCATCTGGGAGCGCTCACTCACATCCCAGGCGACGCCGGTCACCCGGACCGGCTTCCCCTGCCTGTCACAACACACTTTTGATCTCGACCTGAGCGTGTGAACAGTGCCATCCGTTGGCCAAATGACGCGGAACTCTCCCTCATACTCCGCACGCGTTTCAAGTGCCTGCGTAAATTCTCTGGCTACTTGCGGCCGATCCTCCGCATGAATCATTTCAAGGAACTGCGCGTAGCGCCCGCCGAAGGTTGAGGGTGCCAGTCCAAAGAGTGCGTGCATCCGCTCGTCCCAATGGATGGACTGATCGAGCAGATGCCAATCCCAGGTTCCCATGCGCGCCGAGCTGAGCGCCAGGTTAAGCTGATCCTCATTCCTGCGCGAAAGTTCCTCTTTCTCAGTCTCCGAGTTTTCGCCTGTGGCAACGGCCGGCTGATTCGGTTCGTTCATCGTTAAGAGATTCAAGCCGGAAATGAATGAATTGCCAATCACCATCGGAAACCAGGCAGAAAAATTCTAAGAGGGTGTTTGAGAAGTTGACCCTCCCCTTGCGAAGCAGGGCTCGTCTGCGCGAATTACGGGAGCCATGAGCACCCGATGCTTCGACACCGATCTCAACGACGCCGCCCTGGGCCTGGATCGCCCCGTACCTGCCGGCAGCCCGGCAGGGTGGGCGGTCACGCACGACCAACCTGCGCGCCGTCCTTAACGCGATCTTTTACCTTGCTGCGAACCGGTTGCCAATGGCGCCTGCTACCCCGCGAGTTCCCGCGCCCCGGCACCGTTTACCATTACTTCCGTGCCTGGAAAGATGCGGGCGTCTTGGCCGAACTGCAACGGGCGCTTCATGAGCAGGCGCGCCTGAGCCGCGGCCGCTTGCCCTGCCCTTCGGTGGTCATCCTGGACAGCCAGTCGGTCAAGACCACCGAGCGCGGAGGCACCCGTGGTCTCGATGGGCACAAACGGGTCAAAGGGCGCAAACGCCACCTGCTCGTGGACACCCTGGGGATGGTGGTGGCCCGGCGGGTCGAAGCCGCCAATGTGTCGGACCGACGCGTGGGGGCGCGGCTGCTTGCCGGCTTACAATCCGGCTTCCCGAGCATCCGGACGGTGATGGCCGATGCCGGCTACGAGAGCCGCAAGTTGGCGTGCGAGCTAAAACGGCGTCACGGGTGGCGACTGCACATCACCAAACGCCGGCAGCGCGCCTTCAAGGCGGTGGGCCTCACTTGGATCGTGGAGCGCACGTTTGCGTGGCTGGCCAGAAATCGTCGCTTGAGCAAAGACTACGAGTTGAAGGTCCAAACTTCGGAAACCTTCATCGACCTGGCGGCCATCCGCCTCATGCTCAAACGGCTCGCCCCGAAGGTAAAACTTCTCAAACACCCTCTAAGCTTCGCGCGCTAGTACTCGTCTTCAGCAACGGAAGATTCAGCCTCAACCCTCCGTCTGGCACCCACTTTTTGTACCGATTTCCTCCCACCCGCTGATTTGCCGTAATATTCGCCGTAGGATGTGTAAAATCGATATTGTTCGTCGTACCGGACATCGACGTTGTTCAAAGCGATACCCAGGACGTTTGCACTGAGACCGACGAGCACATTCTTTACGCGAAGCAGCATTGACCGTGGGAAGCGCCCAGGTTGGACAACAAGCAAAACTCCATCAACTAAGGTTGTAACAATCGCGGCATCGCTGACTCCGAGAATCGGGGTGCAGTCGAAGAGTATAATGTCGAACTCATTTTTAATCGACCTAGCCAAATCATGCATCCGCTTGGTTTTCAACAAGCTCACGACGTTTGCCTGCCTGGAACCGCTGGGCAAAAAATATAGGTTTCCAACGGACGTTGGCTGTATGAGTGCGCCTAATTCAGCGCCACCTGAAAGGTAGTCGCTCAGTCCAATCCCGTTATTCGAGTCAAGCAACTCATGTTGCGACGGCTTTCGCAATTCGACGGCTGCTTTCGCCAGCTTGACCGTTCTCGGCCTTGTCGATCTCGGCGGCGC
>CAZMNG010000200.1:0-7008 GCA_964567505.1 uncultured Chthoniobacterales bacterium | reverse complement strand
AATCGGGCGATCATCAGAGCTTCGTCCAGGACGCTGCTCGCTTGGCTTACCACCACCGAGGCACCTCGAGCCTGCAATTCATCGCCTCGGAATGACCGCGCGGTAAGCATCATCTCCGAGGCAAGATTACGCCCGAGCTTCTCCGGCAGAATGAGGGTGGCGCCTAATCCGGGCGTGAACCCGTACTCGAGAAAATTTGCGACATAGACAGCCTCTTTCGCCAGCACAACAAAGTCTGCGTAGAGTCCGAATAACATCCCTCCCCCGGAAGCGTGGCCCTGCATCGCGGCGATAACTGGCACCGGACATTCCAGCAGCCCTCTATACAGAAATGGAACATCGGTAAAACGCGCCTTTTGGTCGGCCAGTCCGAGTAAACCCTCGCGAGTGCCCCCCATACTGAATACCCTGTCACACCCGGTAATGACGACAGCCTTGATCTTCGGGTTGTTATGGATCTCGGAAAATTTCGCCAACAGTCCTCGCAACAACTTCTCCGAAAACATGTTTCGGTTTACTGAATCCTGCATTGCCACGACGGCAACCGACTCGCCCAGAATCTCCAGTACGACTTCACTTCCTTCATAATTCAGCGCCGTCACAGGCGGCATTCGCGTATACCAAAATTCGTCGGATGCGGAAGCTAACATCGGACCTTTTGATGTCCTTAGTTCCTCGTCATTCTGCTTCCGGCGGGTGTACCAGTGACGCTCGTTTGCAAAAGGATAGCTCGGTAAGGAGACCCGACGCGGAACGGAGCGTCCCTGGTAGAGTTCGAGCCAAGGAATACTGGCTCCGGACACCCACCATTTGGCCAGGCACGCTAAATCCCGTTGACGAATCGCCGCAACCAACGCTTCGGCGCTGGGATAATCTGATTTTTCGCGATTCGCTCTTCCTTGCTCAAAAAGAGCCGATGAGCCGTTCCCGGCAAGATAAGAGTTAAGTGACCTTTGTAGTTCCTCCCCGGTGGACGCGAACACCGCTAAGCGCTCGCTCATTGCCTCACGTCCTACCTGCAGTGTGAATGCTATGTCTTCCAGTCCAACGCTGCCTGCGGCGGTTTCATTCCTTTCTCTCAGGTACTCGCAAAATCGATTTGCGGATCTCCGCAGGCCGTCCGCGTCGCGAGCCGAAAAAATGAAGATTTGCGGTCTGCCTTCGTCAGCCAGCGGCGATTTCGCTAAATCCTCGTATTCTTCCACCAAAATGTGAGCATTCGCTCCGCCGGCCCCGAAGGAACTAATACCGGCGCGACGCGGAATGCTCTGCTCCCTCCCGCCAACATGCAGCAGCGGCCGATTCCAATGGGTCGTTTCCCTTTGGACAAAAAATGGGGATTCAGCGAAATTAATATTTGAATTGAGCGAATCCGCATGAAGCGAAGGCACCATGCAACCATGCTTCATTTGCAAAAGCACTTTAGTTAGTCCGGCTATTCCCGCTGCAGCTTCAAGATGGCCAATGACAGATTTTACTGATCCAATCGCGCAGAACTGGCGATCCGGCGTGGAAGTTCGATAAGCCTGAGTTAATCCCTCGATTTCAACCGGATCGCCGAGGGCAGTCCCCGTCCCATGTGCCTCAATATAACTGACCGTTCGCGGATCGATTCCAGCGTTGTCGCACGCCCGGGAAATCAATTCCGCCTGTGATCGAGGATTCGGTACGGTGTACCCATTCGTCCTTCCACCATGATTTATCGCGCTGCCCTGGATAATGCCATAGATAAGGTCTCCATCGGCTTTGGCTCGGGCAAGCGGTTTTAGCAACGCTGCCCCGACTCCTTCGCCCGGAATGAATCCGTCCCCGCGATCGCCGAAACTGTGACATCGGCCGGTCCGAGATAGCATACGGGTCTGGCACATCACAAAATATTTCAGAGGATGCAGGTAGAGATTAACTCCTCCGGCGACGGCCATCTCGCACTCCCCACATCGCAAACTCTCGCAAGCCATGTGAATCGCTGTCAGGGAAGAGGAACAGGCTGTATCCACCGGTACGCTGGGGCCGTGAAAATCGAAAAGAAAGGAAACGCGATTAGCGAGCGACCAGGGAACGGAACTTGGGATCACGCCTTGCCCGGTGCGAAACGCTTCCGGACCCCATAGCAGGTATGAATTTGTTGTTACCCCAACATAAACTCCAACGTTGTGGCCGATAGCATTCCCTGGCTGACCCGGTCGCGTGTAACCTGCGTCTTCGAAAGTTTCCCAGACGACTTCCAGAAAAAGTCGCTCCTGAGGGTCCATCGATTCAGCTTCCAGCGGTGAAATCCCAAAGAAAAGAGGATCGAATCGATCCACGTTCGTAAGGAAGCCTCCAGACCTGCAATAGATTTTCCCGTCAGCAGATCTCGCCGGATCGGGATCGTAATAGTCGCGATAATCCCAACGGTCGACCGGAACGTCGGTTATACAATCTCTGCCCTCTTTCAGATTACGCCAGAACGCCTGAATATCTGGGGCTAACGGATACCGGCCACCCAACCCAACTACGGCGATCGCACGCTGCGATTGGGTCGCTGGTAATGCACGCATTTTTCGGGGTTGCGCTTCGCGCACGATTTCACGATCCGCTTCCGTCGGCCCGATAGCCGGGGAGGGAGTTGCCGTCTGGAAAAAGTGGAGAAGTTGTTCACGATGATGGGTTACCAGGCATTCCGTCAAAGCCTGCAGATTTGGGTACTGGAAAAGGAGCGTCTTCGGCAGCGGTCCCAACTCCTTTTCAATTTTCAAGTTAAACGCGCGAACCATCACGGAGTCGAATCCATACTCTTCGAAACGCCTGTCAGATTCCAATTGCGCGGCCGGCAATTTAATGGACTCTGCGACCAACTCCTTTAAAAGCGCTTGAGTTCTCTGAAAGAACTCCTGCTCCTCCATTCGGAGCGTCGACCCTTCCGGACGGATCGCCTGGGAGACCATTTGCGCGCGCGGTCTACCGATCATCAATCGTTCGATGCCGGCCGCGGTGCCGTAGAGCACAAGAGCCTGAGTCTCTGGGCCCCGCAATAACTCCTGAAGTACCCTGAATCCGCAATCATCCGGGAGCGGCCTTAACTGCAGATCGCCGGAGAATGCGAGCTGATTCTCCGCCGGCATTTGCATACCGCCCATTTGCCAGAGCGGCCAATTGACGGATAGCGTTCGTCCGAAACGCTGACCTTCTTTCACTAACTCGTTTCGGTAAGAAGCAAACCGATCCAAAAAAGCGTTGGCCGCCGCGTAATCGGCCTGTCCAACGTTTCCCCAAACTCCGCTGAGGGATGAGAAATAAGCAACAAAGTCGAGGTGCTCGTCCCGCGTCGCGTCATCCAGAAATCGCGCACCGAAAATTTTCGGGGCCAGGACCTCGGCAAAATCGGCCCATTCCTTATTGAGAAGAAAGCCATCCCGAATAATTCCGGCAGCGTGAAAGAGGCCGTTGATCGGTCCGAATCGTTTGCGAGTTTCCGCGATCAGGAAGTCTGCGCCAGACAGAGTGGCAACGTCCGTGCGGATATAGATCGCTTCGGCACCATTATTTCGGAGATTTTCGAGGGTCTTACATCCCTTTTCATCGATTTCTGAACGACCTGCCAGAACCAGTTTCGCCTGCCAATCCTTGGCCAGATGCATCGCGACAAGTCGCCCAATACCACCTAATCCGCCGGTAATCACGTAAACACCTCCACGGCGAAAAATGATATTGCCTTGGGATTGTGGCGTAATCCGAGCCCACGTTTTCTGCTGCCGCGCGCCTCCAATTCTCCGGAGTTCCCGACATTCGTTGGCTGGTTCAGCCAGTTCCAACACGAGGGAGCGCCAATCATCCGGTTCTTCCAGAAATGCCCGGTTGACTTCGAGACATTTGACTTTCAGGGTTGTGTCTTCGAGCGAGACAGTCTTCAGCAGGCCTGCCAATGCAGCATCACATGCCGTGCGTTCGCCACTGTCGCTCGAATAGACGTACAAAAAACGCGCGCTCTTTCCGGGCAGTCTTCGCTGCCAACTTTTAGTCAGGTGGAACAGCCCAAATAGTGAGAGCGGCTCTGCCTCGTCATAGTCGGCACCGCCACTCTGGGCAAAATCCGCAAGATAGACCACTGCCTGTGGTATTTGATTTTCTCCTGCAAACGCCGCGACGAGCTTAGGGTAATCTTCTGCATTCCGCGGGTTGATCCGAAACGAATGCTCTCCTATGCGCGCAAAGCTCGACCCAGGGGACACTGCGATCACGGTTGTCGGAGCACCCTGCGCTTTCAGCGCGCGGCGAAGCTGGTCCGCGGCGCCCTCGGGCCCACATAGAACGACAAACCCTGGTAATTCGCTTCCTTCTGTTTCCGGTTCGGAAATCTCCTTCCAGCGCGGTGCAAAGCAGGCAAGCTCACTCTGCTCCGGTCCTTCGATAATGTTCGTACCCGGCCTTGAAAGTTTTTCTTCCGAAATAGAAGCAAGCATCTTTTGGTCTAGTTGAATCCAATAGCGCTCCCTTGCGAACGGGTAAGTCGGCAGCGAGATAATTTTTGGGTGCGCGCCAATTGCCAACACTTCCCAGCTAATCTCTACGCCGGCAATCCAGAGCTGCGCCAGCCGCGCCAATTCGTTCCGGTCAATCAGTGCCTGCAAAAAAAGGCGACCGGTTTCACCCGACCCAATCAGATTCGCCGTATTCGAACCCGGACGGATCACGCCTCGGTATACTCCGTGAAGCTCAGATTGACCGTCGAGGAAAGCCATCAGCTTCTCGACAACATCACTCAAATTTCGCGCTACGAAGGCAAGGCGGGTGTCCATTGGCTCACGACCGGTTTGCAACGTAAATGCTAAATTTTTGAGATCGCTATCGTTCAATTCCCCGGCTTCCTGTTTCTTACTTAAGAAGTCGACAAAACGTCGGCCGTACTCTCTTAGGCGATCCTCTCGACGCGCGGACAGTACGATTATCTGGGGGCCCAACGTCGCTTCTGCGGCCGCGTGTTTGTCGGCCGAGTATTCTTCTAGTATCAGATGAGCATTCGCACCACCTGCTCCAAAAGAGCTGATTCCCGCGCGTCGCAATTGAACTTCCCCGGAGTCGCTGTTTGGTTTCCTTGGTTCCCAAAATTCGAGCTTTCGCTGCACGACAAAAGGAGAATCCTCGAAATCAATACTTGGATTGGGCTTCTCTGAATTAATCGACGGAACGAGTAAGCGATGCTGCAACTGGAGAACTAACTTTGTTAATCCGGCTATTCCCGCCGCGGATTCCAGATGGCCAATATTGGACTTAACCGAACCAAGCGCGCAATACTGGCGGCCATCCGCAAACTCGCGAAAAGCGTGGGTAAGCCCGGCGAGTTCGATAGGATCTCCCAGTGGCGTTCCGGTTCCGTGCGCCTCCACATAACTGATATCGCGGGCACTCACCCCAGCTCGGCGCAACGCTCGTACGATGAGGTCCTTCTGCGCCACAGGATTGGGGACGGTGTAGCCGCTGGTTTTGCCTCCGGCGTTGACGGCGCTTCCCTTGATTACTGCATAAATGCGATCACCATCCTGCGCTGCCGCTTGCACCGGTTTTAGCAGAACTGCTCCGGCACCTTCACCATCGACAAATCCATCCGCTCCTTCCGCAAAGCTCCTGTTTAACCCTTCGCGAGAAAGCATACCCATCATGCAAAGCTTATGATAATGCAGAGGATGAAGAATCAGGTTTACCCCACCGGCAATAGCCATTCGGCACTCTCTGCGCCGTAAACTGGCGCATGCCAGATGAATCGCAGTGAGAGAGGACGAACACGCAGAATCGACAGCGAAACTCGGGCCGTTCAGATTAAGAAAATAGGAGAGCCGATTGGCATTGGACCAGAAGTGCGAATGGGCACCGGTGAGCTTGTGCTGCACTCGTGCCTCAGCGTTGTACCACTCGTAATGCGCGTTCATCACCCCCACGAAAACGCCCACCTCGTGATTCAAACTTGCGAGCTTTCCCCGCGTGCATCCCGCATCTTCCAACGCTGTCCAGGCAGTCTCGAGAAAGATGCGTTCCTGCGGATCCATTGCTTCCGCCTCCAAAGGAGAAATGTTAAAAAATAGCGGATCGAACTTATCAACGTCCTCGATAAACCCACCCCATCTGGTGTAAATTGCTCCGGGTTTCTCTGGATCGGTTTCTTGAAGTTGCTTCCAGTCCCATCGATCCGATGGAACTTCGCAAATGCAGTTCCGTCCCTCCTTCAGGTTCCCCCAGAATGTCTCGATATTTGCGGCTTGCGGATATCGTCCGGCGATGCCAATGACGGCAATCGGTTCTTCAACCGCGGTCTCTTTTTGAACCGGCGATTTCAGGAACTGCTTGAGAAGCGCTCGTTTCTGTTCCTCGGTCAGCGAGTGTACCGGGTGCTCCATCATACTCTTCCTTTCATTCTTTACCGCCCGCCGTTTGCGAAAATGCTTAACAAAGCGTCAACTTCGCGAGTAGATAAGGTGTCTACGTAGGCATCCAAACTGTCGATGCCCTCGCCATCCGACTTTATTTGTTCTCGGTCTGTGATTGATTTCTGATGAGTACCATTCTGCGCATTCTGACCCGGTTCCCCCAAGTCTGGGGATAGCTCCAGTCGCAAATGCTGATTCAACGCCTCGCGGTGTGTTTCCAGCAGGTAGCGACTGAGAGCTTCAATAGACGAATATTCAAAAAGCAGCGTGGACGGCAGTTTGCCGAGATCCGTTTCGAGGCGCTTACTCAGTTCGAGTACCATCAGTGAATCCACACCGTACGTCTCGAAAGTCGCGCGAACGTTGAATTGTTCTTTGCCGATCTTAAGCACCTCAGCGAAAATTGTTCGCGTGTACTCGATGACCTGTTCTAAACATCCGCTCGACAAAAATGTCCCGGGATTGTGAACGCGGGCTGTATTGCCAGCCGTGGCGCTATCGGTCTGGTGATGAACTGCGGTACGTTCTCCAGGTAAATCGGGTGTCTGGGCTGATGAGGTGGAAGGAGCGAGAGCGATGAGTCCATCGCTCTGGGCCAGGATGAGAG
>CAZMNG010000199.1:0-7027 GCA_964567505.1 uncultured Chthoniobacterales bacterium | reverse complement strand
AGATATCTTTCTGGCCGATGGCACCCGCCTTTCGTCTGCATTGACAGACGAAGAGCAGCGCGAGGCTATTCGAGCGCTCAAGGGGAGTATTCTCCGACAAGAGATTTATGCTAACGATGGTACTGACAAGGTGGAGCTTCCCTATAGCGTCTCCCAACGGAATTACACGATCGAGTGCTTTCAGCCCCAAGCGGCCAATCGTTACGCCGTCTTCTTCACTCACGCACGTGAGACCATAGATCATCACCTCGAACGCGACCTTGCGGATCCGCGTGTTACCCACGATGTGGTATTGAAGGTGGATGCCTTTGGCAATGTGCTTCAAAGCATCAGCACGGCGTACGGCAGGAACCTGAATGCGCCGGGCGTTCAAGTTGCTCCAGCTTCTGCGCCCGGCACACCGCCGGACCTGGCAACGGACGCCTCAATATATGCGCAATCGGAACAAGCGACGGCTCTGATCACGCTCGCCGAGAACACGTTCACTGTTTTAATTGACCAACCAACCGCCTATCGAACGCCTATGCCGGCGGAGACTTTTGCGTACGAGTTAACGCGCCCAGCCCGACCGGATGATTCTGCGGTATACCTATTCACAGACCTCCAAACCTCAGCCAATGCGGCAGTAGAGATTGCTTATGAGGTTGTGCCTGACCTTACCCTGATCCAGAAACGCCTGGTTAACGATGTCCGAATCCTGTATCTCAAAGACGACCTCTCCGGCCCGTTGACGCCAGGTCAAATCGGCTACCTCGGCTTGATTTACCAGACTTACAAACTCGCGTTAACATCTAACCTTGTCCAACAGGTATTCATTACCGGCAATTCCAATCCGAATCGGCCCGCCGACGTCGCTTCGTTGAGTAGCCTTCTGTCCGGAGAGGGCGGTTATGTGAACAGTCAAGGCGATAGCAACTGGTGGATCCCATCCGGTCAAATAATGTATTCACCGGTTCCAGCGGCTCCGCCCAATCCATCTGTTCAGGATGCAACCTTTGCCGCGGCCAATTTCTATTTGCCACAGGCGCACCTCGATCCATTCGGCCGGTATACCCGGTTAACTTACGATTCCTACAATGTGCTGCTGGCACAGACGCAGGATGCCCTCGGTAACACGGTGGTTGCTCAGAATGACTATCGTGTGCTTCAACCGGCCGAGGTTATCGATCCGAACGGGAACCACGTTGAGGCCGCCTTTGACGTTCTTGGAATGGTCGTTGGCACCGCCGTCAAGGGTAAGGTCACAGCGGCAGCTACCTCGGAAAGCGGCGATTCGTTTACCACCTTCACTGCCGACCTGGTGCAGTCGGACATTGACGGCTTTGTCACCAGCCCAAATCCGGTCACTTTAGCTGCGGGCCTTCTCGGCACTGCGACCACCCGCATTATTTATGATCTGGAACGGTTCCGCGATACGCAATCTGCCAATCCCTCGGACCCAACCAAATGGGAACCGAATTTTGCTGCGACCCTGGCTCGTGAAACCCACGTCAGTGATCCGTTGCCGGCCGGACAGTCTTTGAAAATTCAGGTCAGCTTTAGTTATTCGGATGGTTTAGGGCGCGAGATTCAAAAAAAGATTCAAGCCGAACCCGGGCCGCTCGACTTGACTAATCCCCAGGCTCCTGTCATCAACCCGCGTTGGGTTGGTTCGGGTTGGACGATTCTGAATAACAAAGGCAAGCCCGTTCGCCAATACGAGCCGTTCTTTAGTGCTACTCACGATTTCGAGTTCGCCAATATCGTCGGCGTCACTTCCACGTTGTTCTACGACCCATTGCTAAGGGTGGTCGCGACGCTTCATCCAAATCAAACCTGGGAGAAGGTCGTCTTCGATCCTTGGATGCAAAAAAGCTGGGACGCAAATGATACCGTTCTATTCGATCCCAAAACCGACCCTGACGTGGGCGATTTATTCAGCCTGCTGCCGGATGCCGATTACCTGCCCACCTGGTATCAATTGCGCACCGATCCAGCGAGCGCGGCCGCAGCCTTTCCCGACCCAGATGTTCTGAGCGCTGAGCAGGACGCCGCGAGCAAAGCAGCAGCGCACAATGATACTCCGGCGAGCGCACTCTTCGATGTCCTCGGTCGCCCTTTTCTTGCAGTGGCTCACAATCGCTTCCAGAGGAACGGCGCGACCGTGGACGAGTTTTATGCGACCCGCACGGAACTTGATATTGAAGGCAATCAGCTTTCGGTAACCGACGCGCTCGGTCGTATGGTGATGACCTACGATTACGACATGCTGAAGAACCGCATCCATCAGGCCAGCATGGAGGCGGGCGAACGATGGATGCTGGGCAATATCTTGAGCAAACCTATTCGCGGATGGGACAGCCGGAGCTATCTGCGGGCCGTCAGCTATGATGAATTGCAACGTCCAACCGGACTGATCGTCAGCGGCGATGGCCTGAACAACATCCTTGCCGAAAAAACCATCTATGGCGACAGCCAGCCGGGCGGGCCAACAAGTCCTGAACAAACAAATCATCGAGGTAAAGTTTATCAAGCTTATGACGCAACCGGGCTTGTCACGAGCCTGGGTGTGAACCCGTTAACGAACCAGAACGAAGGCTACGATTTCAAGGCGAATCCGCTCCGGGTCAGCCGTCAATTGTTGGCCGATGCCAGCTACAAGACCACGGTTGATTGGAACCAGAATCCGGCGCTGGGCGAAACGTTCACCAGTTCCAGTCGCTATGACGCCCTGAACCGGGTCATCCAGCAAATCGCTCCGCACAGCGACAGCGCGGGGACAAAGTTGAACTTCGTTCAACCCGGTTACAATGAAGCGAACATTTTGGAAACGCTTGATACCTGGCTGCAACAAACCGCAGAACCGCCGGGCCTGCTTGATCCTGGCGGTGCGTCATTCCCCACCATCACTAACATTGACTATGACGAAAAAGGGCAGCGAACCCTGGTTGAGTATGGGAACGGCGCCAGCACGACCTATACCTATGACAGCAAGACCTTCCGCCTAGTCCATCTGCTGACGAAGCGCAAATCGGACGGCGTGTCATTGCAGGATTTGCAGTATTTCTATGACCCGGTCGGCAACATTACGCACATTCAGGACGACGCCCAACAAACCATCTATTTCAACAATCAAGTCGTCACACCCACCACAGATTATGTTTACGACGCGATCTACCGTTTGATCAAGGCGACGGGGCGAGAACATCTCGGCCAGGCCGGCGGCGTGCCGAATGCGCCGACGCCGCAATCCTACAACGATTGGCCGAATATCAATCTTCCGCATCCGAATGACGGCAATGCGATGGGGATCTATGTCGAAAACTTCGACTACGACGCAGTGGGAAATTTTAATCAACTCCAGCATCTGGGTTCAAACCCAGCCAATCCTGGATGGACCCGCACCTATACCTACGCGGAACCCAGCCTTATTGAACCGGCCAAGGTCAACAATCGTCTGACCAGCACGACCGTCGGCGGTACAACGGAAACCTATAGCGCCGCTGGGAACGGCTACGATCCACATGGCAACATGCTGGATATGCCGCAATTGCAGATCATGCAGTGGGATTTCAATGACCAACTCCAGATGACCCAACGCCAGGCCGCCAATGCTGACGATCAAGACGGGACGAAACATCAGGGCCAGCGGACTTACTACGTTTACGACGCCTCCGGCCAGCGTGTCCTCAAAGCCACTGAGGCGTCCGTTGGTGGTCTGGTCAAGCAACGCATCTACCTTGGTGGCTTTGAGATCTACCGTGAGTACGACAGCACCGCCAACGTCACGCTCGAACGCCAGACCTTGCATGTGATGGACGATAAGCAGCGCGTTGCTCTGGTCGAAACACGCACCCAAGGAGATGACGGCACGCCAGCCCAACTCATTCGTTATCAGTTCGGCAATCACCTCGGATCGACATCGTTGGAGTTGGACGACCAAGCGCAGATCATCTCCTACGAGGAGTATTACCCCTACGGCTGTACGTCATATCAAGCAATGAACGATCAATCCGAAACGCCAAAACGGTATCGCTACACAGGCGTGGAACGGGATGAGGAGAGCGGCTTCGCGTACCACACGGCGCGGTATTATTCACCATGGCTTGGCAGGTGGGTAAGCTGTGACCCAAATGGATTGCAAGATGGGGCAAATGTCTATCAATACGTGAGGAGCAATCCTGTCTCTTTGATTGACCTGACAGGAACAAACGGCACAACGAACAGAGGCACTCCTCCGACTAAAGCGAAGCTAAACGATGTCGTCCCCTACCGAACTAAAATAAAGGACCGAGGCAAGATTGGTAAGAATGTACAGAAGGACCACGTAATAGCCCAGTCTAAGATCAAACTGATGCGCACGGATCCCAAAGGTAAACTGCACTACAACCCCAAAAACGATCCTGCAGTCTTAGTGGAAACTGGCAAAGCGACAGGTAGTGAAGCCCCGAAACCTCATACACAGAAAACCTTCCATGACCCTCAAGCAGATGTTAAGGAAATTGCTCGCTTACGGGAGGAAGGAATCAAGAGCATTACTGGCGATATCGTGGAGCCCAGCGTTAATGCGGCCGTCCGGTCAGGCATTGATCCTAAAGCCGCGGCTAAAGTAGTTCAGGGTCAATTGGATGAACTACATGCCGCTCAAACGCTATCTGAGACTGCTCAAGAGCTCAGAGCGCTCGAGAAAGTTGCTACTCCCAAAAATGTAGTGCCAAGGGCTGCCATTGGATCAGCGGTAGCAGGCAAGCTACTTTCGGTTGCGGAAGGGCTGAATTGGCTTTCAATGGCCTACGAGTATTACAGCACCGGTGGCATTACTCTTGGGGTTGCGCCTGACGGGAAGGAAGTCGGGGTCGGAATGCACACTGTCCAACGAACGGACAGTTGGACGCAGTCGAACATGTTCTGGATTCCTCTGCAGACAGCAGAGGTCCTTGTCAAGACACATGTGTTCAAGGAAGGAGACCAATTCGCCAGAACTTTCGACGGGCCGGTAGAATTGTATGTGATTAGGAATGCTAAGCCAGAGCCGACCGGCTATGTGTATCGCGCCGACGAAAACGCCTTCGTAGGACAAACTTACGTCGACCCAACGGGCCTGGGCCTTCAATAGTGCACGAGTATTACGACACTGGCGGCATTACTCTTGAATCCTTTCTAGCGGGGAGACTATCGAAATTGGCCCCTATCGCGAACCCAGTCTAAAGCAATCCAGAAAAGGAAACGCACATGCCAGTATTAAGCACGCCTTTGGGCTTGACCGCTCAGGGCGATCAAGTCAAAACGGTTCAAACCAGCTTGACCAAGGTTGGTCTTACAATTCCTGTCACTGAAGCCGGTCAAAGCACATTTGGTGTCGGAACAGCGGCAGCGGTTAAACAGTTCCAAGCTCAGTCTCATTTGCCAGTTACCGGCTTCATCGACGCCGCCACGCAAGCGATGCTCACCAATGCTGCGACGGTTGCGGGTACCAATCAGTTCCAGGTTAGCGGCCAGTTAATCATGGATTACGGACTTCCCGCCAATGGTGTCACCGTGCGGCTATACTCGATCGGATTCGGCGGGGTGGCCACGAAACTAGCTGAGACCAAATCGGACGCCAACGGTGTCTATTCTCTTGCCTACACACCCCCGGCCGCCGGCGCGAACGTCGAAGTCCGTGTGCTCGACCCGCAGGGTAACGAAGTTACCGTTTCCAGTATCTTATACAATCCTGTACAGACGGTAGCCCTGAACCTAATCGCACCGGCCACCATCCAGCCTTTGACGGCAGAATATCAACGGATGTCCGCCGATCTCCAAACAGCTATCGGTGGAATCCAAAATCTTGCTCAAGCGCAAGAATCCGATACACAACAAGACCTGACTTTGTTGAATCAATCCACGGGTTGGGACGCGCGACTCCTCGCCTTGGCCGCGAACGCCGCCCAGCAGACTGCCGCAACCGGACTGGGGCAGGATGTACTCTACGGTCTTTATCGGACGGGCCTTCCTACCGACCCAGAGAAACTGGCGTTAGTTCCGGCCGCGACGATCCAAACTGCTCTGACCACGGCAAACCAAGCCGGTATCGTCGTTCTCACCGCTGCGCAAATCACTGCAGCCCAAACGGCCTTCACCGCTTATGCGACCAAGACAAACTCTAACATCAAGATTTCCGGTGCGCCTTCCAGTTTTAACGATCTGCTCGGCAACGTACTCACAACCCCCGCCCAGCAGGCCGCCTTTGCCGGACTCTATTTTGACCCGACAATTTCGGATGCCGAGTTGTGGCAGAAAGCCGCCGCAGCCGGTATTTCCGCCGTTAATATTGCGGCCCTGCAACTCCAGGGAAAACTGGCGTTCTTGACTTACAACAACGCGAACTTGGTCAACGCGCTCCAGCAACAATTGGGTGCTACGACTGATCCGGCCGCTTTAGCAGACAAAGATTTTTACCTGGATACGACCTGGATCAATCTTCTGAATTCCCTAGCCGGAACCGATCAGCAGAAGCTTCAATCGATGATCCCGTCGATGTACGGAGGCGCCACGCCGGCCGACCAGTTAAATGCCTATGCGGCAGATCTGGCGCGAAAGGTACGCCTCAGTTATCCCACCCGAGTTGTCGCTCGTCTGGTTGAAAATAACAATTTGCCCCTGGCTGGCCCCGTAACCTTGGCAACAAGCGTGCCCGCTTTCCTGCGGTCGGCAAATTCCGCGGGTTATCAATTAGGCCGCACACCCTTGAATTTCTTCCTTAACAATCTACCCAACATTATCGCTGCACCCGATGCCGCAACCATCGCGTCGGTGAAAACTCTCCATCGACTGTACCAGATCACGCCCAGCAATGGATCGTTGCAATCACTTCTCAAGGCCGGGTTCACCTCCGCTTACGATATCACGGCTTACACTCAGGAGGAATTTCGGAACCTCGTAGCCGGATCCACTCCTTCCCCTGATGAAGCCGACCTGGTTTATCGCAAGGCGCAGCAAGTCAGGGGGGTCACTTTCAACCTCTTTGCTACAGCCCAGCATTTAGATACTACCCCTCAGATTTTCG
>CAZMNG010000198.1:4287-7051 GCA_964567505.1 uncultured Chthoniobacterales bacterium | reverse complement strand
CGCCACGGAGTTGGGAATAGCCGACGCAACTTTAAATGGTAATCTAATCAGACGCATGCCAAGTGCGCCGATGCCGCTGGTCGCAAGAGTACTGCCCCGATGCGGGGTCGACACGAAGATGACTCGCTTCACGGTCGGATTGGCGTCGAAGATAAGCGCGCGTTTGACGAGAGAGTCGTCAGGAATCTCAGTGTAAAGTTTGTCAGCTTTTGGTCCGAGGCCTTCGTTCCAGATCGCCCTTCCGGAGTTGGTCACCTGCATTTGCGACAAGATACCGCCCATGCTGTGACCAATGAGGATGACTTGCTTGAAGCCATATCGCTGTTGGGCGTAACGGAGATCATCGCGCAGCAGGAGCGCCGAGTAGGCAATCGGGTTGCCCGTCGAATATGAAAATGCCCAGAACTGATAGTGCCGGCGGATGTCCGGGTCAGCCATCAGAGAATTGACGACGTTACGCCAGACATAGGCGGAAGAGAGCAGTCCGTGGACAAAGATATCCTGGTCGGATCGTAAGGCTGGATCATCAAAAGGCCCGAAGCGCCTCGCAGTCGGTCCCCGCTCACCATGTTCAAAAAGCCGATCCAGTTCTCGTTCACGCGTCCGTAAGACGCGATGGACGCTGAAAAATCGGCGGCTAACGGGTAGCGATTGCCCTCGAGGTCGATGCTGGTCACTTTAACCGGATCAAGAAAGCGTAGCCTGGCAGCGGCTGCGCGGCTCGATTTAGGGAAATCTACCACCGCGGTCAGAGGGAGGCGGAATCCTTTGAGCGGCTGAAGCCGAGGCGTCGGCAAAGTGTGCTGTACGCCAACGACCGTGCCGCCGACGCCGGTTCGAGTTACGTTCTCATCGAGCCCTTTTCGGTCGACACTTGCAGCCTTTAGAATTTGTTGAAAAGAACCGGGCTGGTATTCTCCCGGCCTGCCGGACTCGATCTGCGATTGATAAGTTTCACCGGTCTGCTCGTCACGGAACGCCAAGGTACCGGTGTTGTTCTGCTGGCGTGAAAGTGCCGGCAGATCCGTCGCAAGGTCGGCGACCGCCCGATTATACAGCATGCGCGCCTGGCTGGAATCGAGAGAGGTTGCAGCGCGCGGGTTGCCAATTTTGCTTGCGCTTATCCTGGCCACTGCGAGGTATTCGGCGGCTTGTCTATCAATGTTGGACCTTACTTTTTCGGCCCTGGCGAGCCGCCGCTCGGCCTGCATTAGAGGCGGTCCCGCGGCTTGTTTTTCCTGGGTCGCACAGCCGGCACCAAGGATGACGAACCCCAGTGCCAACACGATTTTAAGTCCTTTGAGGCGCAATCTTCCAGTCGACGGGAAACTCACACCATACGCGTCCCGCGTGTATCTCCTCGGACAAAGCACACTTCTCACCAGCCGGCTCTCCTTGTTCAATTCAACCTCTTCCGCCAGATTGTGTCTGTTTGTTTGCCAGGTTCTGAATCGGAGCGACATCTTCGGTTTCGTCGATTCTGGCATAATCGACCGTCCACTCGCCTTTCTCATTCCGATCATAGATCTCGACAAATCTTCGCATCCACTCGATCTGTTCGTAAGTGTAGTCCCCGGCGCTTTCGACTGGAGCAACAATAACGGTGTCGACGCCAACAATGGACGCGATGATGCGGACGTCCTGTTGCTGAAAATCTTCCGGAGTCATTCCGTAAAGTGGACTTGTTTCATCAATCCGATGCCGCACCGTTAATACGACCGGAAACGAGATCAAATGATCAAATTCCAGTTTCAGGGAACGAAAGCGTCGCACCTCGTCTCCTTCTGCCGTGATGGTGTTTCTAAGTAGGATTATCCGGAACTCGGGCTCGACCATTGCCTGGTGCCGCAGGTTGGCCACGCGAATCATCAAATGAGGCACTCCATCGAAGGGCGCTATCACTGCGACTTGGCTGAAATGAATCCGTGCGGTGGGACGGGAAAAGCGCACAAAAATCAAACCGGTGATCACCGCCAGCCCAAACATGCCCACCATGATCTCGAGCATGGCGATCAGGTGGCCGTAGAACGATTCAGGATACATGTGGCCGTACCCAACGGTCGCCAGCGTTTCCACGCTAAAGAAGAAAGCATCGAAAAGCGAGCCACGCCGCATCTCGGCGATGGCGTGCGGTTCCAGCATGTACAACGCCGCAAATACAAGATTGATCAGGATGTAGATGCCAAACACGAGAGCGGCGAACCCAGGCCAGCTCAGGTTCAGAATTAAATGGTACGTATCTCGCAAATCGAAACTCTTGGCATTGAGCTTAACAAACTCGAATTGCCCGGCCCGGACTCGGATGTGGCGTCGCCTCCTCATAATTGGTCAGATCAGCGAAGCATGCGATAACGCACTTTTTTGGGCAAGGATACACAATCAAAGTTTGAGGAAACCCAAATGCGAACTCCAGGACCTCCGCGAAGCGCGGCCGCCGGGTCGGGCGAAGTAGCTTTAGGGAATTGTTGCAACTTTGCAGTTGAGCCAAAGGTCGAGGGGACGAACAGACCGAGTATGATTAGGTCTTATAAAACATCATCTTCTATTTTTCATAATAGGCAAAAAGCGCCAGCGCGCGTAACTATGCATCATCACCAAACAATCCATGCATATTCCGCACAACCTGACCTTTATCCGGCTCTCTGGAGTCGCATTAATCCTGCTGACGCTGGCCGCGCTCAACGCAGGCAATCAGCGAGGCAGAGAAGACCAGGAGGAACCTTCGTTGAACCTCGTCTGGGTGTTTTGACAAAGCGTAAAAAAG
>CAZMNG010000198.1:0-4277 GCA_964567505.1 uncultured Chthoniobacterales bacterium | reverse complement strand
GCATTAATCCTGCTGACGCTGGCCGCCTTCAACCTCGTGCTACGCACTGCGGATGCCACCGACTCGAAGAGTGCGTACGCAGCAGTCGCACCAGCCGATTGTAACCTGGAGTTCGGGCACCTGATTCAATATGACAATGGCGAACAAACCTCCGTCGCCGTAAACGCTTCGGGGCTGGTTCTCGAGTTTCACAAATCGCAGAATAACGCAGGAATCTGGTATCACTTCGGAAAAGTCGAGGGGGCGAGCGTGACATGGGGAAGGAGCCAACACGCTGGCGCCGATGGATACTGGCCGGCTGTCGCCATCAGCAAGGAGGGATATGTTATTGCAGTCCATTCCAATAAACGTCAAAAATCTGGGGCCGACCTGTATTACCAGGTCGGAAAGATCGACCCTAATGGAGACCAAAATCAATCCATCACCTGGTTGACGGGCTTCATTCATTGGGACAGGGGCTTTCACGCTTCAATCGCCATGAATGATAACGGGGTCATAGTGGGCGTGCACGAAACTCACGGCTCAAGCGATAGCGTATATTACCGGGTTGGGCACCTTAGAAATCCTGCCGGTGGCGACTACACCGTTGACTGGGATTCCGGGTCGTGGGGAATGGAGTACGAGAGTGGATGGAATCCTCGCATTGCGATTAACAATCACAACCAGATTGTCGAGGTCCATCGGGTTCCTGGTGAAACTCTTTTGCACTATCGGCGGGGCACCGTCAGTGGAGGAATCATCACCTTCGGCGACTCTCGGCGATATGAGAACTACGCAACCGACCCTTCCGTAGCACTTCTGGACAGCGGCCTGGTCCTGGAAGTCCATAACGATTACTCGACCGGCCTGGTTTCCAAAACCGGAAGCCTGAGTCTCTCAAACGGGCACGACATCGAATGGCCCGCTTCGAAATTAATCGACGGCCACACCTTTATTTACTCTCCCGCGGTCGCGACCAACGGAGTCTATGCCATTGAAACTCACGGGGTGGACGTAGACAATTCCCTCTCTCTCCGCAGTTCTGTTGCGAGAGTTTGTACTGGTAGGACACAGAGCAATCTAGGATAGGCGTCTCGCCTGTCGCGCTTGGGGAGATCCGAGCTTGGCCATTTAAAGATTTTGCTGCTACGGAGGCCCTCGGCCTGAGCTCGGTTCGAAGGCATCCTGTTGGCCTGCGAAATGTCCAAACTGCAGCGCTCCTACGGAGCTGCCGCTACACGACCGATGGTTCAAACCATTGCGGCCTCAAGCAAAAATTCACGCCTCTTCGGGAAACGCTAGGCCTGAGCGGGGTCGAAGGCCGCTTGTGGCCCTTGAAAATGTCCAAACTGCAGGCTCCGATCCGGCCCAGGCCGGATCGGGCAAGGAGATTTCTCCGGCTTTCGCCTACACGTATTCTGCAACGGGGGGAAAGTATTAGACAACATATGTCCAGAACTTCCAAACACATCGCGTAAGGTAATTTTGGAAAGAAGGCGCATGGAATCGAAAAAGCGAATATGAAAGCTAACGGAATAGTAAGCGCAGTTTTGGCGCATAAAAAGGCCTCCCACATCTGGTCAATTGCCCCGAACACGATGGTGAGTGATGCTATTCAGTTGATGGGCGAGAAGAACGTCGGAGCACTGCTGGTGGTGGAGGATGGCATATTAGTCGGAATCCTTTCCGAGCGCGATTACACACGCAAAGTCGTGCTAAAGGGAAGGACCTCCAAGGAAACTCCCGTAAGTGATATCATGACCCCACAACCCGTAACGGTCACTCCGAGCGACAGTGTTACAGACTGCATGCGGATAATGACCGAAAGGCACCTGCGCCACCTCCCGGTTCTGGAAGGAACCAGTTTGGTCGGCATTCTCTCGATTGGTGACGTGGTAACTTGGTTTATCTCGGCGCAGACGGCCACAATTGACAACTTGGAACGATATATTGGGTGGCGGTAAGGATTCTGGTTTATGTCGGAAAGAAGGATGAGGGAATTCCAGGGGTTGGGCATTTATTTATGACATTTCTGATACTTGCAGGCAGTCTGCGTTTAGCCAATCGAAGCATTACGAGCTGTGAAATCTGCGGATCGCAATTCAAAACCAAGAATTAGTGCTTGACGCCAAGAAAAGTGTGTACACACTAGTGCATGCACACTAATCCGCTCTTCGAGTCGTGGTTTTGGTTTCTTTCTTTCGTGATCGTCGGAACCGACATCATTATCGCGTTCGTTTTTCTGTTCGGAGTCCGTCGCGCTTTGATCCGCCTCGGTCGGACCAAAGCCGATCGGGTTCGCATCGTTTCGAGCCTGGGCATCGCGCTCTTTGGTTGGCTCGTTCTCGCGCTGTTCCTCGGTTGGCAAGAGATCTTCCGCTCTGGGCTGAACCAGCCAGTGCCTTATATCGCCCTCGCCATTGGCCTACCCATCCTCGTCGGGGCGCTCTTTATCCGGGGATCAAAACAGGTCCGTGAGATTATCGCAGCGGTGCCGCAAAGCCAGCTTGTCGCCTTCCAATTCTACCGCGTTCTCGGCGTCACGTTTCTGGTCCTTCATGCGGCAGGGCAGCTGCCCGGAATTTTTGCTTTACCCGCCGGCTTTGGTGACGTCATGGTTGGCTTAACTGCGCTAATGGTTGGCGCCCGCGCTGGGCGCAGCGAAAATGATCAACTGGTCATCCTGTGGAACTGTTTGGGTATCAGTGATCTCTTGATCGCACTGGCGACCGGATTCTTGAGTGCACCCACCCGTTTCCAGATCTTGTCGCTGGACGCTCCAAACGTTCTCATTGGCTCTTTTCCGCTGGTGATGATTCCTATTTTCGCGGTGCCGCTCTCGATCGTGCTGCACCTGGCATCTCTGAGCAAAATCTCGGCGGCGCATGGCTGGGTCAGAAAACAAGCGGTATCCGCATGATCTTCGAGTCAATCGGGCTGCGGCTGCCACGTTTGCTATCTTTTTTTATCATCAAACTCGTATGAACTTATGCCAAAGACTGTAACGGCCCACGACGCAGCAACCACGTGCGCTTGTCAAAAGGTTCGCATCGCGGCTCGCGCAGTAACTCGTGCCTATGACGAAGCGCTGCGGCCGGTCGGACTGCGCAGCACGCAGTTCACCGTTCTCGTTGCAGCGAGCGTCGCGGCCGGAATTCCGTTAAACCAGCTCGCGACCAAGCTCGGCCTGGAGAGAACGACCCTGACGCGTAGTCTGGATGGGATCGAGAAGGAGGGGCTGATCCGGGTGGAAAGTGTAGACGGTCGCACGCGGAATGTCGCACTGACGCAGCGAGGCAGGGACCGCCTTGACCTGGCTCTCCCGCTCTGGAATCAGGCTCAGCAAAACCTCCGGAGAAGACTAGGAGAGCAACGATGGGCGATCGTAAATGACGCCCTGGCGATGCTCGCCGAAGCACGAAGTTTCGAGTAAATATTGATGTGAGCGGGGCTACTCCGTTCTTTCCATTGAAACAAAATGGACAGGTAAAACCGCTTGCTGCACAATCTTGGTCCCGTGCTTTTGCAAAAGGTAAAGCTGCTGGTTTTCGAAACCGCCAACGGGGATGATCATCCGACCACCATCTCGCAACTGTTCGACGAGCGGTTGGGGAACGTGTTCCGGGGCGCAGGTCACGATGATGGCATCGAACGGTGCGTGATCCGGCCAGCCTTTGTAGCCGTCTCCTGCGAGGACTCTGACATTGTTGTATCCGAGCCGCTTCAGATCTGCCTCGGCACGTTTCGCCAAGGGTTCAATGATCTCGATCGTGTAAACTTCGGCGACCAGTCGGGATAGCACGGCAGCCTGGTAACCGGACCCCGTGCCAACCTCCAAGACGCGGTCAGAGGGCTTTGGTTCGAGTTGTTCAGTCATGAACGCTACGATAAACGGCTGGGAAATTGTCTGGCCGTAGCCGATCGGCAGAGGTTCATCCGAATAGGCAAACTTTTGTACGGCTTTCGGGACAAACTCGTGGCGCGGCACTGTGGCCATGGCCTCCAGGACGCGGCTGTTCTTAATGTCCCGTCCCGGGGCAGCAAGTTGTTCCTCCACCATGTTTTTGCGTCCTGCGGAAAAGTTGTCTCCGATTGCTGATTGCGAGTTGCAGAGGGCCGGCCACAAGAGAAACAAAAATAATGTGATGAACGCTCCGTACACGGGGGATCTCATCTCCAAAGAAGGGACGCCAATTAGTGACCGGTCGACTCGCTTGACAGGGAGGAATCGAGTCCGTTTCTTCACACTTTTGTCCCTCGTACGGGACTCGAAAATTGCAAGTGCGACGGACAGCAAA
>CAZMNG010000197.1:0-7061 GCA_964567505.1 uncultured Chthoniobacterales bacterium | reverse complement strand
AAGAATGAAGAATCTGACTGCAATGCATAAAAGTGGATGTGGACCAATGAGGCGAACATGGCAGGTGCTGTAGCTGGCCGGTGCACGTTCGCCGCGACTGTCAAACCAATTTCCGCGCAACTTCGCTCGGAATATCGCATGATCGCAGGCGGCCGGCATAGCCACGGAGTTCAAAGAGGACGGCGAGAATTGGTGCGGCCATAATCTCGTCAAGGCCACCGAGAGCCACGGCTGGCAACCATGGCCGAGGCAAAGGTTTTTGCCGAAAACATACTCGACGAACTGATGTCCTCCGATGCAGCACATTCCCAGAGCAAATCCTGGGAAAATTTCAAAGCTTTGATGAACGGCGAACCCTTGGCCGAGCGGCCGGAGGAGTTTCGATCGCACGCGATCAAATGCGTCGCCGGCCCGGCCGCCGAAAGGCGCTTGATGGTCGAACGAAGGGGTTATCGTCGCGACGAGGATACGTGTTTCGCTGACTGGGACGACGTAATCTCATGGGCGTCGGCAAGCGCGACTCATGCCCGCGTAGGTGGCTTGCAAGGATCCGCTTTGAGTCCGATTGCCGACGAATCATTGCATCGCAGTGAAACGACGAGATGCGCCAGTAGCAGACACTCCTGGCAAAGCAACCAGTGTAACGATCATAGAAATATCATTCAGCTATTGCTTGCGAAACCTAGCAGCTTTTGAAATTTCTTGGTATCGGCAAGCTGTGGCGCGTGTTCGCGGATGCGTTCGAGTACCTTACCAAGTCCGTAAGCGCTTCGCGCCGACGTTTCTGCCACGACGGCTGTGACCAGATCGAGCATCCTTTCGGGAGACGACGAATAGAGAACGTCATCGGCCTCCGAAATGGAATACAGGCTCGTGTGGTTTTGGGGTTCATCTGGCCGGATGAATGGAATGATGACCTCCGCCGCTTCCGGAAAGGCGGCGCCCGACGCGCGAAGAATCTGCACAAGCTTGAAGGTGGAAGCGGATGTATGCAACTCGATGTCGAGGGGCCAGATGGATTGGAACAGGGGCCTGACCACGCTGCGCCACTTTGAAATCTTCTCGTCCGGTTTCGCGCGCTCCATCTCGATTGCCAGGCGGTGCCCGACGCTGGACAGGCTTCTCACCCCGGCCTGACGTAGCGCCGAGCGCGCTTCGGCAGGCGTGATTGGATAGTCCGCCCCGTCGGACTGATTGGCGATCATGATTCCGGCAAGCCAGTCCGCGAAGATTCGCAGTTCTTCGTCCGAGACATCGGCTCTTCCAAACAGCTCCAGAAATGGCTGTTTGGTCAGTCCAATCAATTCAGGCGAACCGATATAGTTGGCGTACATGCGCGCCGACCACGCCGAAGCGGCGTCAGGCGACGACCAGTCGAAGAGCGGGATGATCTTTTCCTTGGTCCATTCGGGAGCGTGCTCGAAGAGGAACGACACTTCTGCCGCCAAGCGCACGCGGGCCAGACGCCCAAAGTTTCCTGAGGCGCTTATCAGTTTGTCGAGGCGCGCGCAGAGTGGTTCAGGAAGTTCGCGGTCGTCCGAGCCCTTCGTCAACTTTTTCAAAAGGACTCCCGCCAGGTACCCCGATGGATGGTTGAGCGATGCGGTCAGAATATCATTCATCGTGCACCTCCTCTTCTTCTTCTTGCAATGAGGCCTCCGCGAGGCGGTCCCACAGAGGCCACAGCAGAGTTTCATCAAGAGTCTTGGCCGTCTCGTTCAGCCACCACGACGCGTCTGCGGCGATTTCCGGGAAGCGGTCCTTGGGCCACTCCAGCAGCAACTTCGCGACGCGGGTGATGCTCTCCGCATCCTGTAGCTTCGGAGCCGCCCACAGGAAGGTATGCCAGGCCCAGGCCGGCCACTGGCCGGCAGCCACCTGCGCCTCAAGTCCGCGCAGGGCGCGCGGTGCGTCGCTCTGGCAAAGCGCTTGCCAGGCGTCCCCTTCCAGAAAGTCCGCCTCATCGGCCGCTGTTTTCGCCGCCGCTATCAGCTGAGCGTCGGCAACGCCACTGAATTTTTCGAAATCGCCGATAATGGGCCTCGAACCCTCGAGCCATATATGAAACCCGGCCTGCTCCTTAGGTCGCAGCTCCCAATTTGCCCAACGTTTGCGGATATGGTCGAGCGTGGCCTGCGCGTCCGCGCTGAGCCGGACTCCGCTGCGCTCGAGATGACCGAGAAGATCAAACCGGCAGCGATCAACCCTTCGTTCCTGGTCCTTCCGAAAGCAGCTTGCAGGGGGGCCTTCAGCAATGCGTTTTTCAATGGCCTGCTGCTCATCAGGCGCAAAATCACTCCATCGGGAATCGATGAGCCTACACACTTCAACACTTGAATTGGGGAGAAAGAGCTCACTTGCCGGTAACGTCGTCAGGACCTTCGCCGCCACATCCGCTGGCACGGCGGCATGGGCTGCGGCAAACACGGCGAGCCTCCGTGTCAACTGGAAGGGGCTTGCTCGCCAAACCTCGACGAACGCAAGAGCTCGCTGAGCATCTTTTCCAGCGAGGCGTGTCCAGAGATCGGCCGTCACCCGCACGATCGGAAGGAAGCCCGTCCGGTAGGCATTCTGCTGATGTTTGGCGACGGACGGAACGTCCACGTAGGACAGGCCATAACTGAGGTTGCTTTCCACGCCGACCTCGATCGCATCCTCCAGAGCGGCGTTCAAGTTGTGGGTCAGTAGCGTCAGAAGCTTGTCGTCAACGTCGGCCGGGGCGTTCTCAGGCCAAGCCGAAAAAACCTCCTTTTCGGTGACGCCGTCGTCAATTTCGTAATCGATCGAGATAAGATCGGTTGGTTCCTCAGGCTCGCGGCTACCCTCCTCGTCATACGAGGGAAGGCGCTCACCTACCTGAAGCTTTGGCCGGAGAACATGGGCAATCCGTTCGAGCAATTCGGGGGAATGCTCCCCGCGCTTAATGCGGGGCGCTATCGCGAACCACTCGTTTCGCAGCGCACCGCGCTTGGCAGTTCGCATGTGGCGGATGATCAGGCGCCAACACGTCATCAGTAGCGGGGGAACCACCCCCGTCCGGTTGAGGCGGCCTTCTAGAACGTCGGCTGTATCACGCCCGAAAAAGTTTATATTGGCAACCACTTCCCTTATGGCATCAGCTTCGGCGAAGTTCCTTTCAATCCATGAGGCGAGCTGCGTCTCGGCGTCGACAACCTTTAGCTCCACCAGCATCGGCAGCCACGCAAGCGACGGATTTACCTCCGCAAGCACGGCGGCAGCGTCGCTTTTCGTCAGAAAGAACCGCAGCTGCTCGCGCTCGAATTCTGTGGAGTCCTTGGGGGTTTTTTTGGAAGTGTCGCGCATCGCTATGCTCACCTTCCCGCCGGCTGTACGGAGCGTGCAAGTATGGACCTCACACGCGCGTGGCCATATTCGGTTGGCTGAATGGTGAAACGGGCCCACTCCGCCAACGTTGCATAGATATCCGGATAGTCCGCAAACTCGATTGGCTTGATGCCTTTTGCCTTCCACATCGATGCGGAATCGTCCGTTCGCCTCTCGATCGCGTAAATGTCCTTGAGGTCACGGAAGCGCTGTCGGTCGGCGTCGAGGGTTTCCAGGAGCAGTCTTAGTGCCGCATCCTCGGCCCCGTACCCAACGAGAACCAGAGTGCTCACCCGCATCCGGTCCTCGACATATTGCGAGGCCCAGCCGTCGCGGAGATAGGCATCGCCGAAGTCGGCGCTTGTTAGGATAAGGTCGGTCTCGTCGAGCCCGAGCTTGCCATCGCCTATCCGGCCATGCAGGTGCAGGATGCCATAGTCACGGGCGCCTCCCGGCTTCGGGATTGATTTGGCGGCATGGCTCGGCACGTTGAGGCCGGCGGCGTGGGCAGCACGTTCGAACAAGGTGTCGAAGTTGGTCGTTAGCAGCTTGGGGCGCCCCTCCGCGTCTCGGGAAAGCTGGAGCAGGGCCAAGTGATCAGGAACGGCAACGCCATCCCTGGCTGCGAGCAGTTTGGCGACGGCGATCCGGACGCGAGATGGCGTGCCGGGTCCCTGCGTTCTCTTCTCCAGCGAGCGCAGGGCGCGGTCATACTCCGTGCGCTCGAACGCTCTTCGCTCGGCGGGCTCGTTGAGCCGGGTCTCACCGAGCTCTTGATAGACCTGTTCGCTCAACTCTTCGAACGACGGCAGCCCGACCCGCCGGGATACGCCTGCGCCGCATAGGAAGACGGCATCGCCGTCGTTCACGGCGCGGATCAACTCGTTCGGAATGTCAGCGCCATCTTCCAAGAATCGCATTCCAGCGTCACCAAAAGGATTTTCTCTGAGATTGCGGAACTGCTGGCACAGTACCCACAGTCGATCAACGCCCTTTTCCAGCCCATCGAATGTCCGCTGGGTCAAGTCTGCCCATTGGTGCCGCCAGAGAGCCTGCTTCGGGTCATTCGCGTCGGTTGAGCAATGTCCTTGGTACGTCGGCTTCACCCCCGACTCCGGAAGTCTATCGGCAGAAAAACAGATGAGGACTCGCGGGCCCTATGCGGCCGTCCTCAATGTCGTCGAAACATGCTGACGACAAAAACTCGATCCGTAGCGCTCGCGCCTATTCTTGACCAATAACTATACCGGATCCTAGCCCTGCAGGATGCCTTTGAGCGGGCGATTGAAGGACCAGATCACCGCACCGGCGCTTGCCGCGACCGCGGCGATCATAATGAAGAAGCTCATCTTGTCCATCGAGATCCAGAAGCTGCCGAGCCAGCCGGCGACGAACTTGCCGATGAAGCTGGTGCCGAGCCACAGGCCCATCGTGGTCGAAATCGTGCGCGCCGGTGCGATCTTCGAAACGAGCGATAACCCGATGGGGGAGAGATAGAGCTCGCCGATGGTGATGACGACGAAATAAACGAACAGCCACCACCAACTTGCCAAATTGCCGGCCGTTGACCAGGCCGCGCCCGCCATGATCAGATAGGAGAGGGCGACGCAAAAGCAGCCGAGCGCCATCTTGGCAGAGGTTGGCGGCTCCCGTACGCGCTTCTCCTGCCAGGCCCAGAACGCGATAATGAGGGGCGTGAACGTCGGAGCGATTATTAATTACACATGAGATATGATCAATTTTGCGCAGTATTCACGGTGGATTGGTTTTAAATGGGGTTCTTGGCCGCATTTGATCCCCCCGTGACTGGCCAGAAGCGTCCGCCCGGTCCGGCTCATATCAGGCGGGCGCTTTTTTTGTCCGGGTTTTGTAGCGGATCCTGAATGACATTTGGCGATAAGGTTAAACAGGCGCGCGAAAGCCTGGGATGGACCCAGCGGCGCCTGGCAGAAGAAGCTGGGCTTAGTCTCCAGCTGATTGAGCACTTGGAAACTCGCGGCGAGTTGATGCTGGAAATCCCGCAAACTCTCACTTTGATCGAACGCGCGTTCAAGCGTTTCAAGGTAAGTGTTACCGTGGATGATTGAGGCGGTCACCCAAACAGGCCGTTCTTAATCATCGGAACCGGATGGTTAAGGGCGTCGCGAGGGAAACCGCGAAAGACTTGCTGCATGACTGAAACTGAAAATCTCGTGCTTGGAAATCTTAGCCACATTCGCGGCTCGGTCGATGCCTTGCGCGAGGACATGTGCGAAGTGAAGGAACGGCTCGGCACATTGGAGGCAAACTACGCTTCCGTCTCGCGCCGCGTTGATCGTATTGAGGCCAGAATCGAGCGCATCGAAAAGCGCCTCGATTTGACGATGGAACAAAGTGACGAGGCGGCCTGGGAGAGCTGAGTGCCGCCGTCACATGGTTGAAGGGGCTCGAGGTGAGGTCCGAGTTCCAAAGCCGCGCGGAAAGTCCAAGGTGGCGGATTTTATGGTTTGTCGGAGTCCGAGCGCGCAAAATGCGCACATTTAAGTCTAGAGCATGTTCCGAAAAAGTTGCTCGACTTTTTCGATCAGAACATGCTCCAGCTCTTTGATTTTGAGTGATTTCTTTTCGATCAGGTGATTCCACCTGATCGGAAAGCGCTCTAGATGTTCTCAGTCTCGATATGTGGCTCGTCGTGTAGAACGAGATTCAACAGTGAACTGTGGACTTCTATGCTGCCGTTGTAGTGAATGAAGCCCAATTTTCGAAATTTGTTCATGAAGAAACTTACGCGGGATCGGGTCGTGCCGATCATCTCCGCAAGCGTCTCCTGACTGATTTTCGCGATGATCGGCTCCGGCTTGCCTTCCTTGCCAAAGTTCGCCAACAGCAGGAGCAGTCGCGCAAGGCGTTTTTCACTCGAATTGAACAGCTGATCGACGAGGTCTGCTTCGACGCGGAGGGTCCGGCCGAGGAGATGCGCAATGAACATCTCGGAGAATGCGGGTTCCTCATGGATCACGCGGATGATAGCGGCTTTTTCAAGCCGCACGATGACTGACTCCGTCAGCGTCGTGACCGTTGCTATGCGCAGCGCCTGGCTGGTCAGGCATCCTTCGCCGAAGAATTCGTTCGTTCCATGAATTGCGACGACGGCTTCCTTGCCTTGCTCCGAAACGACGGTGAGCTTCACCCTGCCGTTCTGGAGGTAGAAGACCGCATCCGCTGGGTCTCCCTGTGAAAAGACGGTTTGGTCCTTGTGGTAATCGCCAATGCTCCGGCCCTCGCCGACCTTGGCGAGAAACGCTTTCGGGTCGAATGACGCTTTGCGTTTGATCGCCATGATACGGCTTCTTTACTGCGAGTCTCTGAAGGGCGGCGAACCTCACAATATCATAAGATATTTTGAGGCAAAAGTTGCGCCATGAGCAATTTTGATCAGATCGCCGCTCGGTCGTCTGCTACTTGAACTTTGAGACCAAAGGAAAAGGTGGACAACGACCGGGTCGAGGATCGTCGAAGGAAATCAAAGTCACAGTCAAGCGGCCAGCAAGGCGGCCGGTGACGCGGCGCCCACCTTCGCGAAGGACGTCGGCGTGTTACGAGAATTCAGCCCCCTTACACTTTCCCCGCTTCGACGGCACCCTCCCGTGGAGGAAGAATTTTACCGTCGCGAAGCGCAACTGCCGCGTCTTCCGCTGTCAAAGGTCTTGCGAAGAGAAAGCCCTGGACCTCGCCGC
>CAZMNG010000196.1:0-7073 GCA_964567505.1 uncultured Chthoniobacterales bacterium | reverse complement strand
CCGCTCTTTTGAAGGGGGAGATCCGCCGATTTACTCGTTAATTCGAGCAACCGAAGACGTCGCACCCAACGCCCATCAGTTCTGTAACAAACCTCGGTTTCATCCTCTCCGGAACCGGTGAACTCAAGTTGCAGAAACTCTTCGAATCTGCGGGAAGGAACCGTTTTGTGAGAGTAAACATCCGCCGGCATCCCGATCAGTTGGATGCGCAAACCGGGATACTCTTTTTGTGCGGTTTTTAAAAAACCAGACAGTGCTTCTGCCAATGGATTGTGCGGCAACTCCTCACGATGCGGGTAAATACACACGACGCGGCGAAACTTGCCGTTTTTGCAGGCGGTCCACGCGGAGAATATCGCACCGAGCCAGGACAGGTAACGCTCTGCGTCAATCGCTACAGCCGCCAGGGTCCAATCATCCAGTGGCTCGGGCAACACGAAAACGACCTCCGAGACGAACCCTCCAGCTTTTACGAGTCTTTCAAAAATTACCCGGCTACCTGAAGAGGCATCCAAGTCGACCCATTCGTTTTCACGGGTACAAACCTCTGTTCCCGACTCCTTATTGCCGGCAACGAACGCGTAGATAGCCTCCGTTTGATCACGCGGCACTCTGGAGGTTTGAGAACCGTCCAGATAAAGAATCAGTCTTTTGCCAGGAGCTGCTTGCTGAGAATCGCGTCCCTCGTGGTGCTCTCTCAGCGGCGACGGCATCCAAACGTAACTATGAAAAAGATCATCAGCGATTTTTTTGAACTGGGTGCCGGATTCGTTGAGTTTTGACTCCCGTGCACTGAATCCGTAAGCGCTAACCAGGAGAGTGCCTGCTTCGTCCGCGATGTCGAAATCGAACTTCCGAATGCCTGATTCGGGAGAGGTCCCCCCCGACTCCCGGGCATGAACGAAGCATCTTCGTTTAATCGGGCGCCAAAGTGTTATTTCTTCAATGGCGAATGGCAGGAAGATTTGACCTGCACCGGCGCGTGATCTTACAAAAAGTCCTAGCACCGTCTGCAATGCGCCATCGAACAAGCTTGGATGCAGGATGTGCTTATTAAATTCGAGGTCTAAATGGGCTGGTAGCTGCAGCTCTGCAAAAGCTTCTTGCTCGCTCCCTCTCCACTCCAGAAGTGATTGAAAGCCAGCACCATACTTTTGTCCTGACTCCTCGAATAGCCGATAACACGTCTCTCGAGACCTGACATCCGTGCACCGCGCCCGGATTGCGAAAATATCCAGGACTCCGGGTGCGACCCGAAGCGCGCTGCTGTAGCCTAGCACTCCCTGGCAGTGCACGACCTGGTTTCCGTCCCGCTTCCCGACGATACGGTACTCCGACTCGCTATCTCGTGGCGTAATGTAGAGTGACAGTTGCACTGCCTGGTCGCCCTCTATCGCCACCGGCTGAGTCCACACAATATTCTTCAGCTGCAGCACCGAAGATCGTGCCGCAATTCTCCCTGCGGCCAATGCCATCTCTATGTAAGCTGCGCCCGGCAACACCTTCTGACCCGCGATGATGTGATCGGCAAGGAAGTATTCGTGCCCAGAAAAGACGGAATCGAACTGCTGCCGCCGGAGATCAGAGCCGTTTTGGACAACCAGCGGATGCAACCCGGTATCCGAATGTTCGTTTTCTCTTGTCGCTGGCCGAACGCGTACTGCAGGCAGAGGAAACCGATCTCGGGCAAAAGGATAGGTTGGAAGAGACAGACGACGGCACTCATCGAATTGCATTACGGTTTCCCAATCGATCGTGGCGCCTCGCACCCAAAGATTGGCTAAACCTTCCAAGCGTTTGTTCCGGATGAGTTCACGCACCAGTTCATCAGATTCCGGTTCCCCGTTCGATGCAGCGGATTCGCGCCGATCACGGACTGCATTTCCCCGGAAGACTTGCTCTATCTCTCGTCTGCCGTCGCAAAGTTCCTGAAGCTTGGACCGCAACGTCGTGAGATCGGCAGTGACGATCGCCACACGTTCTGCAAACACTTGTCTACCAGCCTGAAGCGTAAAGGCTAAATCTCGGAGAGGAACACGGTTCAGTTCCAGAAAAGTGCGATAGTTTCTCAAGACTGATGTTAATTGATCCGCTGTCCGCGCCGATATAACGAACACCAACGGATCTCTGGACGATGGGGTATCCTCGGTCCGGGGATCGGTGGGGAACTCCTCGAGAATCAGTTGGGCATTCGTACCGCCTAATCCATAGGCGTGAACACTTGCCCGGCGCGGTGAGGCGGAACCGCCGACCTCCCAACTCGCCAGATGGGTGTTGATATAGCAGCCCGCACGATCCAAATCTAATTCTTCTGGCGTCTCCTGGTGGTTTAGCGTTGGGACCACTTGACGACGCTGCAACATGAGCAGTGTTTTGATCAGCTGCGAGATGCCGCCTGCCGCTTCGAGGAACCCGATGTTCGGTTTCAATGACCCGATTGCACACCGCACCGAGGCATTCTCCGTGCCGCGCGCTCTCATGAACGCCTCCAACTCAATCGAGTCACCGACGCCGCCGGCCCCGTGGGCCTCAATATAACTGATGGTGTTGAACAAAACCCGAGCGTTGATGCATGCCTTGGCAATCAGTTCGGTCTGCGCATCAGCGCTGGGCAAAGTAAGCGTTCCGGATCGATTTCCCTGATGATTGACGGCCGAACCGCGAATCAAACCATAGATATGATCCCGGTCACGAATTGCGTGCGAAAGAGGCTTGAGAAAAACAGCACCAACGCCCTCTCCTACAACTTCACCCGAAACTTCCCGATTGAATGGACGAGCATGCCCGTCGGTCGCCAGAACACCCATCCGCTTCAAGCCTGCAATATGCCGTGGTCCCAGAATCAGGCTAACACCGCCAACCAAAGCTGTCGTGCATTCACCAGCGCGGATGCATTGGAGTGCTCGGTGCACCGCCACGAGCGAACTCGAGCACGCGGTATCAATAACTTCACTTGGCCCCTGAAAATTGAAATAGTAGGAAACGCGGTTAGCAACAATGGAATGCGCCATTCCTGTGATATCAAATGCATCTGCTTCTGTATCATCGCCTAACCTGAGACCGGCAAACTCGGGATTATACATTGCAACGAATAACCCTGTCTCTGAGCCCGAGAGAGATGCCGCCGAGTAACCTGCATCCTCGATACATGCCCAAGCGACTTCCATGAAAAGGCGCTGGTGTGGATCCATGGTCTCAGCCTCACGTGGAGCAATCCGAAAAAAACGTGCATCGAAACATTCCACCTCTTCAAGGAGGCCGGCCCGCTCTACCGCAGAACTGTCAATTGATTCCCCGACTGAGACATGCCGGGTCTGCCAGCGGGAGTTAGGGATTGGCGAGATCAGCTCCCGCCCTGCGCTCAGGTTATACCAGAACGTCTCGAGGTCAGGAGACTGCGGAAAGCGCCCAGACATCCCAATGACAGCGATAGCCTCCGCTCCGTCCTGGCAGCTAATCGATGCGGATCGCTCCGATACGTACACCGGGGCTTCCTGTCTGGTCTCTTCTGGCGCTCCGGCAATCCATTCCCGATCACACGCATCCTTCATTGCCCCCAGGTAGGGGAGACTCTGAATGACCGTGGAGTGATCCACTCCGAAATCCATGAGGCAGGCGATCTCATTGACTCCGACTTGCCTTACGCGCCCTGCAATCGCTTTCGTCGTATCCGGATTTCCGAACAGCGCGCCATTCTGGTAGTACCGCTCATAGGCATACTCCACAACCTCGTCGATTTCAGATTCCTTTGGGATGTTTGTCCCTTCTTTCGCCTGTAAATGACCGCTCAAAGCACTTTTGATATAGCGAAAGAATGGATCCCTTACCTGCTTTCTTACGAACTCGGAATCTGAATGGATAAACGTATGGAGCATTAACGTAACTATCCCGTCTTCCGGTTTTAGTCCGTGCTCATGCCGAGCGGCTCTATAGAGCTGGATTTTGCGTTCCAGTTCTTCGAGAGAGATGCCTTGCAGCATCGTGAGCACATTGTATCCCCTGGCACCGGCGGTAACGAAAGTCTCGTCCCGTCGAGTTGCCGTAAGCCATACCGGCAATTCTCTCTGCAGCGGCCTGGGATAGACAATGATCCCGCGCTGCTCGCCCCGGCCATTGACAAAGAAAACTTCCTCTCCTCGCCACAGTTGTTGAACAACCGGAATTCGGTCCAACCACACGTCGCGCAATTTCGGGTAGGTCTCCGGCGAGAGAATAAAGTCGTGAGGGTTCCACCCGCTGGCAAATGCGAGATCTACTCGTCCCCCGGACAAGTTGTCGATCATCGACCACGTTTCTGCTACACGCGCCGGATGATAGAGAGGAAGAACCACGCTGCCGGCCCGCAGTCGAATGTTACGCGTGAGGCCGGCCAGGTTAGCACACAGTGCGGCGGGATCAGGATAGATTCCGCCAAACGGATGAAAATGCCGTTCTGGCACCCAAACAGCGCGAAAACCGTGTTCATCCGCGTAGCGCGCCAATTCGAGTACGAGCTGATATTTGTTCTCCTTGATTTGGTTTCCCCCGTCAGCAAAAAAAATGAAACTGAAATCCAGACCGCGTATTGCTGATGAGACTTCGTTGCGACTGTTTGTCCGCGAGGAAGCGTGGGCCCCAGGTGCAGTCGACGGATCAACCGCACCTTTCGCCGAGAGTGTTCCCCGAAGCCTGTCCAGTCGCTCGGGGCAATCCGATAGCCAGGCCGAAACTCTTTCTATCTTTTCCTTCCGTGACATCTGAACGTCCGGTACTTTTTTAGTTTCTATCTGTTTGCCGCGCGTGGCGTTCCCAATGAACGCCGGCCAATAAATTCTGGATCTTGTGAGCAAGTAAATCGACTGTCGGCTGTTCAATAAGCCACTTCGGAGATAGTGTGAGTCGAAAGAGGCGCCCCAATCTGCGGGCAATTTTTACGCTGAGAATGGAATCCATCCCGTATCTTTCGAAAGCCGTTCTCCCATCGATGCTAAGCGGATCACAATGCAGCACTTCGCCGACTACTCCACGGACGGACCTCGTTATTTCCTGAAAAGAGGGCCGTCCTCCCTCGGGCCAATCCCTCGCTGTCCTAAACTCGTTCTGCGCTGTCAGAGACGCGTCGTTCCCATTGCCCAGAGAGTTACAACTCGGGTCGCGGATACACTCTGTGTAAAGTTCGTTCAGTTCTTCCTCAGGAAGGTTCTCCAGGAGGTTTCTGATCTCCTCAAGTCCGTAACTGGACTTCGAGACAAGCGGATCGACGGCCCGAACCATAGCTGGCCCTTTCGCAAAGCTCCGCTTGCGTGCACGCACCTCTAACAAAGGTCGCAATGCCCTCAGATCGCCATACGCAAATGCTACGGTGGCGTTCTGCACGAACAAAGCTTGCTCCAGTATTCGAAGTCCAATATCCACCTCTAGCAATCTAAATCCGTGCTCTTCGAGGAACCGATTCCTGGCCGGATTTGAATACCGGTCATAACCCCACTGAGGCCAGCCAATCGCCAGACTTTTGCCAGTCCTATGCCCAGACTTCGACCATTGCTCGCGAATTGCAGCGAAGCGATTTTGAAAGCTGCATGCATAAGCATAGTCAGCGGCCCCGGCAACACCCCAATCTGCAGCGATCGAAGAAAACATAATAAAAAAATCAAGTGGATCCCGGGCGGTTGCAGCGTCGAGATTCAGCGTGCCGGCAATCTTTGCATCGCTAACACGTACGAAGCCTTCGAAGTCCTTCGACACGACTGGGCTATCTTCTACGGTGCGCGCGAGGTGAAAGACGCCGTGGAATTGACCGCGCTGCGCGCGAATCCGATCGACGGTATCCGAAAGCTTCGAACCATCACAAATGTCCGCCTGATAGTATATCAGTGTTCCCTCGCCTCGCTCGATTTCAGCTAATTCAGACTCCACCGCGACCGTCAGCGGCCGTCTGCCAAGAAGAATCACAGTGCACTTATACAAACGAGCTAAATACCCGGCTAAGCATTTGCCAAGCTCACCTAACCCTCCGGCAATAAGATAAGTACCACGCTGGCGAAATGCTCGCTTCTCGAGACCTTGGGCCAAGCGGCACTCGTGTAACACGCGTACATAACGTCGATTCCCGTCTCTATAAAGTACTTCTTCGGGTGCCTGACGATCAACCATCGTTTCCTGAATAGCGAGCCGGGTCAAACTTTCCGCCGACCAGGAATTACCTTCCAGTTCGATCGTATGAAAAGTGAAGCCATCATTTTCCAGGTACCCGGAGAGCGAGAACGCTGAGAGCGCCGCTTCCCTTGCGTGATCAATCCCACCGGAGGCATGGACAAAACAATGCCCGCTCACTTTTCCGCCCCATTCGCGCTTCAACATCGCTTGACTTAAAGAAAAGAAAGCTCGCAAGTTATTTTCGGACCTCTCCTTAAACAAATAGTTTTTGGCTACGCGCGACTCGAGACAAGTGGGTAACAGACTCTCACTAAAAAAGATTACACGGCGCAGATGAATGCCGCGCGCCATAAGCGAGTCGAACAAATGATCAAACCCTCCCTCATCCTGACTATTAACGCGATAAAAGTTATCTTTAACATTGCCAAATTCATTCTCGCAACTGACAAGCACCAGCTGCATTTTTACTGATAGATTGCGAATGATTTCGCTTTCAAATACTGCATCCAGCAACAATCGCGGGCCAACAATCAGCACAGGAGGCAAGTCATGTTCGGCGCGTAAACTGCCATCGATCGACAAAGGGGTTTCCGTCCACTGTTCACCATAAAATAAAGGTGAAGGAGCGCTCATACCGGTGCCTTGTTCGCCCGCGCGATTCGTGTTCGGATCGCGGAGCGTCGTCGTTTCCCCGTCGAACCAGTAGCGCATCTGCCGAAACGGATAAAGCGGGATAGATACACGCCGGCCCTCGGTTTCAGGCCAATTCACATCGTGCCCTTCCGACCAGAGTCGCGCCAGCGTCAGGAGATCCTTCGGTGAACTCGTCGATCGAACGGCGTCCGGTCCCATGCCATTCGTCAGGCCCCCTGTTGTCCGAGATTCGCCCGTTCCCTCAAACGCTCGAAAGATGCGTGAGTCTTCAAGTCCGTTGAGAA
>CAZMNG010000195.1:0-7083 GCA_964567505.1 uncultured Chthoniobacterales bacterium | reverse complement strand
TCGACGCGGGCCATGTCGAGTTCGGACCGGCCATGTACCACATCCCGAGGCGGTTGGGCGACCCGGGCCAGTCGCCGAACATCTTGTCTCGATTGGAATCTATGACGCCGTTGTCATTGATATCGACGATGAACCAGAAATAATCGTTCGTGTAGGTTACTCGCAAAATGGGGCTGCCGCTGGAGCGACTTACCGGTGCGAAGAAAGCGACCAGTGACCTGGCGTTTTTCAGACCGAACGAATAGATACTTCAACCCTACACGGGCGTGCAGTCAGGCACGGGAGCACCGGCAGCGAATCTGTGCCCGAGGAAGTTGCGGCATTCTGACGAACGAAATGGATAGGCGCGAATTTTTTCGATCCTTCGGATTGTTTGCTCAATTTCAGCAAGCGCCTCTGCAAGAGTCGGACTCAGCCCGATCAGTTTCGGGACAGCTTGCCGCAACGTGCCGGCCATAAACCGCAGGAGGTTTTCGGTCGTGCCAAATTTTGACGTGTTAAAAAGTCTGTTCCGGTCCCAGGCTTTGCCCTTGGCTTCTTCGCTTGTCAGTTCCCCGAACCTTATCTGCACAAGCTGCCGGATAAGTTCATTCACGAGATAACCATCGCGTCCGTGCAATTTTCGATCGGTTTCTTTCAGCGCCCGAATCGAGGTGATGCTCCAATCCTCATAGTAGAGCTGGGCGGCAGTGCAGACGACTGCCTGGCCCTCCGGGCTTGTCGCCAGTTCGTCGATAATCTTGCCCAAAACAAATTCATAGTAGGCCTCAGCGTTTTCAAATTGGGACTTCAGGTCCGTCGACCGGTCGAACCGCTCCTTTACCGTGATCACCTGGATGGCGTGAATCATTTCCTCTCGGATTGCCGAGCGGACCCGCATGCGGTAGGCGTCGGCATCTTTTTCCATCAGGTCCCAATCGGCAACCAGCGGATAGTAGAACGCGACGACGTTAACCTCTCCCAGATTTCCCACATTGTAGCAGCAAGCAAAATAGGGGGGCCTTTTAGGTCTACATGATCGGACCCTGTTTTTTGCATAGGAGATAGAGAATCCGATCCTGAGCGCTCGAATGGAGGGTTTGGCAAGACCGATTTCGCTGAACAGGATCTTCTTGGCGGCAGGATCTGCTGTGGCGGTGGAATTTGGCAACTCTAACAGGCTATGCATGGTCTCTCCCTTCAATCCGCAGGAGACACAGCATCATTCGTGCCCAGGCTACGAGCGTGGTGCGAGTGCCTCAGGCTACACAGCGATTCAGGATCCCGTCGAGCGCTGCACGGTCCAGGTTCTTGCCGATGAAGACGAGCTGGCTCAGGCGGGCTTCGTCTTTTGCCCAGAGCCGGTCCCAGTAGATTGTGAAACGGTTATTGACTCCATGGAAGACGGCGCGTCGCGGCGTTCCTTCTATCCATAGGATTCCTTTGGACCGGTAGACCTTTGATTTTTCCGAGAGGTCTTGTAGCTCGGCTTCGAGGCGCTCCATAACAAACGGTCGATCGAAGCGGAAAGAAAACGAGCCAATCGCAGAATGGTTACTTTGCTTGAATTCGTCGAGAAAATCGGGAGCCACGGTCAGTTTCTGGTCCAGGTCGAAGACGTTAAGATCCAGGAGCTCCTTCAAATTCACGCGAGAGTTCCGCGTGTGAAAGATGCGGGCATGCGGATTCAGGCTCAGGATGTGAGTCTCAAGAGCTGCCAGAGCTTCCGTGCTGACGAGATCAACCTTGTTGATCAGAATAAAATCGGCGAGCGCGACCTGTTCCCGGGTGACCTCGGCTTCGACGAGTTGGGTCGGGAGCTGTTCGGCGTCGACGACGGTAATAATCGAATCCAACCGCGCATATTGCTGGAGCTGCGGAATGTTCAAAAACGTTTGCGCGACGGGACCGGGGTCGGCTACGCCGGTTGTTTCGATCAGGATATAGTCGAGCCGGTCGCGTTTCAGCAGCTTTTGAATCCCTTTAACGAGATCCTTACGGACCGTGCAGCAAACGCAACCGTTGCTCAGTTCGACCATATCTTCGGCCTGCGTTTCAACCAGTTTCCCGTCGATTCCGACTTCACCGACTTCGTTGATGATCACTCCGAACCGGTAATCGGTCTGCTCTTTCAGGATATAATTAAGGAGTGTGGTTTTCCCGGCACCGAGGAACCCGGTGAGGACGCTGACAGGGATCACTTTGTTGGGCATGATAGAAAAAACAAAAAAGAGCGACCCAGCGTAGCCGGATCGCTCAGCAAGATACCGCAAATGTTGCCCTACAGCAAGCCAGCCTTCTGCAGCGTCTTGAAAGCACCGTTTTTGGTGATCGTCTTGAGCGCGCGGGCAGTGAGCTTGACCGTCAGAAAGCGATGAAGTTCGGGTACCCAGATCCGGCGAGTTTTAAGGTTCGGCGTGAAAAGCCGTGGAGTATTGGCGGTCACGTGCTGGCCGACGCCACCTTTTTTCTTTGCCATACCGCGCCGATGGATTACGTGACCCTTTACAGGCTTGGCACCGGTGATGCTGCATTCTCTAGACATTGTGAGTTCTCCTGGTCAAGGGTCGGCAAGATCCGCACCTTTACCATGAACGTCAAGGCGAATTTTATTTGGTCCATCGGAGAAGATTCTCTCCAAGCATTGAGCTGCCCTCGCGGAACGACGGAGGTGTGCTAGGGTTGCAATCGAATGAAGCGGAAGGTTCTCTTTGGCTTTTTTTGCGTCTGCGTTTTTCTGAATGTGCTGGTCGGTCTGCGCGTGCTGAATTCGAGTGCGGCGGCTCCCGACGATCACGGAATCGATTTTGCAGCGATCGATGGGTTCACCCGGGCGATCCAGGTGATCCGGCAGGACTATGTTGATCCGAGTGCGGTGTCGTACAAAAAGCTCACCTATGCCGCGCTGCACGCGATGTTGCCGCACCTCGATCCGCATAGTCAATTTCTTGAGCCAGAGGATCTGAAGGACCGGGAAGATGAGACGCGGGGAGAATTTGGCGGATTCGGCTTTACGATCTCCGGCAAGGATAACGTGGTCACGATTCTATCCACGATGGAAAACAGTCCGAGCGCCCGGGCTGGAATCATGCCCGGAGACCAGATCGTCGCAGTCGAAGGGAAATCAACGCTGAATATGCCGATCGAGGAGCTTAATCAATTGCTCCGGGGTCAGCCGAACCAACGGCTGACTTTGACGATTTACCGCCCCACAACTAAAGAGACAAAGGCGTATGAAATGCGGCGGGAGATCATCAAAGTCGCAAGCGTCGTGGACGCCAGGATTTTGAATCCGAGTGATACCGGGGGTATCAAAATCGGTTATCTGCGAATAACCGAGTTCACCGAACCGACAGCGCGCGAGTTATCCGAAAAGCTGGACACTCTTGAGAGGGACGGTATGCAGGGTTTGATCATGGATCTTCGGTTCAATCCGGGCGGACTTTTGACCAGTGCGGTCGATGTGTGCGGGCTGTTTTTGCCGCCGCGCACATTAGTCGCTTATACCGAGGGCCGAGACGAGGCGGAGCGCCGCGATTATTACACGGACGACGGCAATTCCCAGAGGCCACTTTTCCCGATGGCGGTCCTGGCGAACGGGTTGAGCGCCAGCGGCGCCGAGATTGTGACCGGCGCGCTCAAGGACCTCAAGCGTGCCATCATTGTCGGCGAAACGACTTTCGGAAAGGGCGTTGTGCAGACGCCGATGCCCCTGCCCGATGGGTCCGCGCTTTGGTTGACGACAGCAAAATATTATACTCCGGGCAAGCAGGTCATTCAGGAAAAAGGGATAGCCCCTGATATCGAATCGACGATCGACACGGACCGTGAACGAGCGCTGTTGCTGCGGCAACGAGGCGGATTGTTCACGCCGGACGAACAGAAGCTGGTGCAGGAAACACCGGACACGCAGCTCGAACGCGCGGTGGATGCGCTGCGCGGTTTTATCATCTACAAGCAGCTCGTGAAGGAGTAGTGGCGGACGCGAAATTTCGGATTAATTCTGATTTGATGCACTACCGGAAGTTAGGAAAAACGAATTTTAACGTGTCCGAAGTCAGTCTTGGCGCATGGCAAATTGGCGGCGCCTGGGGCGATGTGCCGGATGCGAGCGCGGAGCAGGTGCTTCGTGCAGCGATAGAACACGGAATTAACTTCATCGACACTGCCGATGTTTATGGGGATGGCCGCAGCGAACGATTCATCGCCAAGGTCCTGGGAGAGACCGGAGCGGAAGTCATTGTTGCAACGAAAGCGGGCCGGAGGCTCCAGCCGCATGTGGCCGAGGGATACAACCGGAAGAATTTGACGGCCTTTGTCGAACGGAGCTTGGAAAATCTGAAGCGCGAGACGCTTGACCTGGTGCAACTGCACTGCCCGCCGACAGAAGTTTACTATCGGCCCGAAGTTTTTACCGTGCTCGACGACTTGAAGCAGGCCGGCAAAATCCGCCATTACGGTGTGAGCGTCGAAAAGGTCGAGGAAGCGATCAAAGCGACCGAGTTTCCCGGGGTCGCTACGGTGCAGATCATCTTCAACATCTTCCGGCAGCGGCCGAAAGACCTGTTCTTCAAGCTCGCGCAACAACGGGATGCAGGGATTCTCGTTCGTCTACCGCTCTCGAGCGGCCTTCTATCCGGGAAAATCACGCGCCAGACCACATTTGCTGCTGACGACCATCGCAATTTTAACCGGAACGGCGAGCAATTTGATCGGGGCGAAACATTCTCGGGTGTCAACTTCGACGTCGCACTCGAAGCTGTCGAAGAGATTCGCCGATTGCTCCCGGAGGGCGTGTCGATGGCAAATTTCGCTCTGGGCTGGATACTCGATCATGAAGCAGTCAGCTGCGTAATCCCCGGCGCCCGAAACGAGCAGCAAGTCATCCAGAACGTTGGGGCGTCCGATCTTCCGCCGCTGAACTCTGAGCAGAGAAAAGCGCTTGCAGCGTTATACGACGCAAAAATCAGCGCATTGGTTCACCAGCGCTGGTGACGGTTCAGCGTTTTTCCTCCTGCAGGTATCGGATCCGTTTGTTGATGTCGGTATTAATGGAGTGATACGGCTGCGCAAGGTTGCCCGGTGCAAATAGGGTGCGCCGGACATGCTCCATATCGTCATCGCCGATTGCGTCCGTGAAAATCGGCTGGAGGTAACTGATCCCCAGCCGAGAGGGCTTCATCAGTATCGGATCGTAGAAGTCGGCGTGCATGCGCCGGGCGTGGATGTAGCCCCAGCGATCCCGAAACCGATTCGCGTCGTAACCGCTGACCTGGAAGCCCTTGGCAGCAGTGTATTGCAGAATCGAGACCGCGTTGTTGCGGCCCTCGACCAGCAGTTCAACCGCCTTCGCGCCCAGCTGCGCAGCGTAGAAACGATCGAAAAGAATCGGACGCCCTCCGCGCTGAGTGTGGCCGACTTTTCTTGTAAAGATTGCTTCCCTGGCGGATTCTCCGCGCCGGTACAGCTGAAAATAGCGATCCCCGATCAACGCGATCAATCTGTGGCGCAGCGCTTCTGCGGCACCGCTCAGGGCGACATTGCCGGCCGGATCGGTTGTTCTGGTTTCGGCGCCGAGTTCGTTTCCCTGTTCGTCGACGATTCCTTCGCCGCAGACGAGCACGACATTCTTTTGCAAGTCGTAGAGATCTTTTACGCGCTCGACCAGATGCTCGATGTTCAGCGGATGCTCGGGTACAAGGATAATATCCGGCCGTCCATACGACGAGCCGAGGGCAATGTATCCCGAGTGGCGTCCCATCACTTCGATGATGGCGATTCGGCGATGACTTTCAGCCGTTGTCCGGATCCGTTCCACACCGCCGGCCGAGACGTACACGGCTGTCGCATAACCGGGCGTCACGTAGTTTACCAGGTAGTCGAGATCAAATATTGTCTGGGATTTGCTATGTTCGTACCGATACCCGGTTTTTGAACTCGGATCATCTACGCGGATCCATTCATTGGGTTCTTCGGGGTAGTTGAGTCCGAGGTCGTTATCGATGGTTTTTGGCGCTAGGACGGTTGGGAGACGTTCTGCAAGCGGTTGCAGGCCGTTTAGGGTGCCGTCCCCACCGACACAGATAAGTCCTTCAATCCCGAGCCGCTCCAATCGATGTGCGATCAGATCAAGCGCCTGTGTCTGGCTGGGGTCGACGTAGTCGCGCGATGACCCAATCATCGTGCCGCCTTTTGTCGGATCTATCTCCGGAATCTCCTGGTAGAGCGGGTTCAACTGCACATGCGGAACGCGGGGATTGAACAAGCTGTTGAAACCCTTGATGAGACCGATAATCTCAAGTTTCTGCTGGTTTGCTCGGACGACGGCCCCTTGGATCGTCGCATTCATCGTCGGTGTATCACCGCCCGCTGTTAGAATTCCAATTCGCTTCATAAAGTGTGCGCGCATCAATTCTGCCTATGGCGGAACTGGCGCGTGCTCTTATTTATTCCGGGGTTAAAGAGTTTCCCAAGCAATTATGAATCAGAAGAGGTGAAAGATCGTCTTTTTTTGTTTTCCTGCGAATTGCAAACGTACTATGGTTCCCGCTGAAGACTGCGGGCTGAGATATGTCCAAATTCTAACCCAGAAATTCATTCGGATATGCAAGACCGTGTTGTGATAACGAAAATGGTGGTGTCTGCGCTGGCCGGATTCCTTGCGTACGTGATGGCCATGTTTACCACCATGCTCGATTTGTCGATTTTGTGGCGGAATGTCTGGCTGGGATTTTGCCTTGCGTTTTTTCTGATCGCGTTGATCGGCGTGTTTTACCTCTGCGGTGATCTCAATTCCGACCACAACGCGCCTGGACCTGAGAACCCTGAGGAGCACTGACGAACCGCGTTTACGTGCATGGAATATCTGGCCGGCACGGGAGCGTTACTCTGGGTTGGGCTTCTGCTGGTTCCATGGAGACCGTGGAGCACGCGGGAACGCGTCGAGGCAGGTGAGACAGACGTTTCGCCGGGGCGCTCCGGCATAACCGTGCTGATTCCGGCACGGAACGAAGCCGCATCGATTCGGCGTACGTTATCAGCTCTTGGCAAACAGGAGACGGAATTGAAGATCATTCTCGTGGACGATCAATCCTCCGACGAGAC
>CAZMNG010000194.1:0-7090 GCA_964567505.1 uncultured Chthoniobacterales bacterium | reverse complement strand
TTGTGATTTCGCGCGTAACCCACGGATCATACATTGCAAAATCGGGATCAAGATTGCTGATTCTCGAATCCCACGAGATTTTTCCGCCACCGATAAGCGCCGATACGACAGTTGAACCGATCGGTTTCGACAACGATGCGAGCTGGAAAACCGTGTCCGCGTTTACCGGTTCTCGCGTGTCGACGTCACGCACGCCAAAGCCCGCGGCACACACGACCTGGTCCTGAAACACGACAGCGATCGCGATTCCGGGCACCGTATTGTTATCGATCTCGGTCTGGCAGAGTTTTTGGACTTCGGCTACCGCGTGCTTGACTTGCTCCCGGGTAATTTGGCCAGAGCCGTTATTCGCGTACGCCGAAACGTCAAGAAACCAGAGTACAAGTCCGGCAAGACAAGCTACCGCGTGCTTCATGGTTCCTCTTCGAAACTTCCTCTACGAACCAGTTCTGCCGCTTGAGTGAGCGCAGTCAGCAAGCTCCGTTCATCCGCTTTGCCCGTCCCGGCGATATCGAAGGCTGTGCCGTGACCGACTGAGGTCCGGATCACCGGCAAACCGACAGTGATATTCACTCCGGAATCGATGCCGAGCACTTTCACGGGGCCATGGCCCTGATCATGGTACATCGCGACAACGATGTCGAAGTCTCCGCGGCCGGCGCGGAAAAACAATGTGTCCGCCGGTAACGGCCCTTCCACAAACCATCCTTTCGCTTGGCAGGCGCGAATTGCCGGTTCGATCTTTGATTCTTCTTCTCCGTGGCCAAAAATGCCATGTTCTCCGGCGTGCGGATTGATTCCGCAAACGCCGATGCGCGGGTTGTCGAATCCGGCGCGCCGCATCGTTGCGTACGCGCGCATGATTGTACGCTCGACGAGCCCCGGCTCGATCTTATGGATGGCGTCAATCAGACCGATATGAGCCGTTACATGGATGACGCGAAGCTTCGGGCTCGAAAGCATCATCGATACTTCCGGAGTCGATGTCAGCTCCGCGAGCAGTTCCGTGTGTCCCGGGTAGATGTGGCCTGCCGCGTGCAGCGCTTCCTTGTTCAGTGGAGCCGTGCAGATCGCGTCGATTTCTCCGTTTTTGGCTAGGTCTACGGCCCGGACAATGTAACGGTATGCCGCGTCGCCGGCGATGGCCGAAAGTACACCCCACGGCAATCCTGCGGGGATTAACCCCAGGTCGACGCAATCGACGATCCCGGGTCTGAACTCAGCCTGCGATCTGTGCTGGATCGCATTAATCGTGAGGTTCGCACCGACGATGGATCCCGCTTCCCGCAGCCGTCCGGCATCTCCGATGACCAACGGATGGCAGGAATCGAACACTTCACCGTGCCCGATGCTCTTCATTATCACTTCCGGCCCGACACCGGAGGCGTCGCCCATGGTGATCCCGATCGTTGGCAAGAAATCGTTTTTCACGAAATCCCCAGGATTAGGCGAACTTTCCCCGCGACCGCTTCACCCAGCTTCCGCTGAGATTCTGCCGAAAAATGGACGCCGTCGGCTCCATCGGTCGCGATGATTTCGCCCCCATAGAAATACGGCAGATTTGCCGCTGCAGCGGCGGCGCAAAGCGCCGGCCCCAGTTCCACGCTCTTCTCGACACCGCCCGCCCACTCCGCGGGATCGCGAAATCCGCTCCCCAGTGGCGGGGGCGCGATCAGCAGGACCGGTGGCGATTCGTACACAGTCGCGACACCTCCTTTGCAGTCGGCAATCACACCGGCAAGGCCAACGACGGCTTGAGCAATTTCATTCGCGGTTCTGTTGAATCGGACTTTGAGGTCATTCGTGCCAAGCATGATGACCACAAGATCGAGCGGCAGATGACTTGCCAGGATTGCAGGCAGGACCTTGGCGCCATTCAGCGTGGCGCCCTTTAAATACACCGACGGAATATCGAATTCAGGATCGTCGAGGTTTGTGGTCCTTGCGCTCAGTCCTTCCTCAATCAGCTCGAACCCGGGACCGAGCTGGTTAATCATTGCGCAGGGCCATCGCGTCGACGCGTCGTATCTTGTCGTCGGATCCCCAGTTGGGTTTGGAACAAATCCCCATGCGTTCGAGTCGCCAAACACTAAAATGCGTTTACGGTCCATAGCTGTACAGTATTGGAGTCAACACTAGTCCGCATCGCTCACAAATCCTCGAGATTTGTGAGCGATCCAGGCAGTGTCAGCGGAATGCTCCGGCGTAGCCGGAAAATTCCATTCCGACCATGAACAAATCAATCGCAGTCGTGGGTGCGGGCCTTGTCGGGCGCGGATGGGCAATCGTATTCGCGCGTGCCGGTTATGCCGTCCGGCTATTTGATGTGACAGAAGAAAAGATTGCAGTAGCGCTAAGCGTGATCGACAAAAATCTCGCTGACCTCGCATCGTATCAGCTCATCGCCGACCCCTCCGAAATTAAAGCTCGAATCCGTGGGACGACGGACCTCGCGGATGCCGTTGACGAAACCGTATGGGTCCAGGAATGCGTTTTTGAGAAACTTGAAATAAAAAGGGATCTGTTCGCTGCGCTCGACGCAAAAGCTCCGATCGAATCGATCCTGGCCAGCTCGACTTCAACGTTTCCCGGCTCCGCGTTCACATCCGGCGTGAAAGGCCGCCATCGATGTCTGGTCGCGCATCCAATCAACCCGCCCTACCTGATTCCGTTGGTTGAGATCGTTCCAACTCCCTGGACTTCCCCGGAGACGACGGCCGCTGCACGGGACTTCATGGCAGCGGTGAACCAGGTACCGATTGTCTTAAAGCGCGAAGTGGCCGGGTTCATCGTTAACCGGCTGCAGGTTGCGCTGCTGGGAGAAGCATTTCGTCTGGTCGAGGACGATGTCATCGGTGTCGTCGATCTGGATCACGCCATAGCGGATGGCCTTGGCTTGCGCTGGTCGTTTATGGGCCCGTTTGAGACCATCGATTTGAATGCTCCGGGCGGAATCAGAGATTACGTCGAACGCTTTGGTCAGCCTTACTACGAGATCGCCGTCGAACAGAGCCCTGCCAGGAAGTGGAATGAACCGTTGGTTGCGAAGGTCGAGCAGGAACGCCGGCAGGTATTGGCCGCGGACCAGCTTCAGGACCGTCAACGGTGGCGCGATCTCTATTTGATGTCGATCGTTGCCAATAAAAATTCACGAAGAGAAGATTGAAATATTTGCCGGATCGGTAGAGGCCTTAAGGAAGCTATGAGCAAAAAGGTTGCATGGGGCGTGTTGGGGGCTGCCAACATTGGCCTTAAAAAAGTTATCCCCGCGATGCAGCGGGGCGAATGGTGCGACGTGGCGGCAATCGCCTCGAGAGATCTCAAGAAAGCCAGGCAAGCCGCCCGTGAGCTGGGCATCGCCAAAGCCTACGGTTCCTACGAAGAACTGCTCGCAGACCCTGGGATTGAGGCGATCTACAATCCGCTGCCGAATCATCTTCATGTTCCCTGGTCGATCAAGGCTGCGGAGGCTGGGAAACATGTGCTTTGCGAAAAGCCAATCAGTCTCACTGTTCCCGAAGCCATCACTCTGCTGGAGGCGCGCGATCGCACCGGCGTAAGGATCCAGGAGGCATTCATGGTCGGCACGCATCCGCAATGGCTCAAGGCGATTGACCTCGTTCGCTCCGGGTCCGTCGGCGCCGTGCGTTCAATTGCGGGTTGCTTCAGCTATTTTAATCGCGACCCGAAGAATGTACGCAATATCGCGGATTACGGCGGCGGAGCGTTGATGGATATCGGTTGCTATCTGGTTTACACGTCCCGTCTGATTTTTGGGGAAGAGCCGAGGCGAGTCGTCTCGCTCATTGAGAGAGACGCCGAGTTCCGCACGGACGCTCTCACCTCCGGCATTCTCGATTTCCCGTCCGGACAATCCATTTTTACTTGCAGCACACAGGTTGTTCCGTACCAGAAAGTCCAAATCTTTGGAACACAAGGGCGAATCGAAATCGAGATCCCGTTTAACGCGCCGCCGGACAAACCGTGCCGGATTTTTAAGGATGATGGCCGCGATCCGTCCGGTCGCAGCGCCGAAATTTTCCGGTTCGAGGTGTGTGATCAATACACGATCCAGGGAGACCTGTTTTCAAAGAGCATCCGCGACGGAACTGACCTCTTCCTCCCGCTCGAAAGTTCGATCAGAAATATGGCGGTGATCGAGGCCGTCTTTCGCTCGGCCGAAACCGGCAATTGGGAAACGCCGGTGACGCATGGCGTGTGACGTGAATGGCGCGAAGAGAGGGCGGCTCCGGGATAGTTCCTCGGCGGTTGCGATCAAAATGGGCCACCGAATCGGTTCGAACTTACAATGAGCACATACGATCAAATCAAAGCGGAATGCTATCAAGCAAACCTCCTGCTGCCGGAATTCAAGCTGATCGACCTGACATTTGGCAACGTCAGTGTGGCGGATCGTGAACAGGGCGTGTTTGCGATCAAGCCCAGCGGCGTTGATTACAAGCAGTTGTCTCCGGAGAACATTGTCGTTTTGGACGTCGCCGAAGGAAAGATCGTTGAAGGAACGTTGCGGCCCTCTTCGGATGCGCCGACGCATCGCCGATTATTCCAGGCATTCCGGGGAGCGCGTTCAATCGTGCATACACACTCTAGAAATGCCGTCGCATTCGCCCAAGCCGGCAGGAGCATCCCCTGTCTCGGTACCACCCATGCAGATTATTTTTATGGAGAAATCCCGGTGACGAGACCGATGACTCCGGAAGAGGTTCAGTCCGCTTACGAGTGGGAGACCGGTAACGTAATCGTCGAGAGCTTCAAAGAGCGTAATCCAGACGAAGTCCCGGCGATCCTCGTCAACGGGCACGGACCGTTTGTGTGGGGAGCGAGCGGCCGTGGTGCAGTTGAAACCGCGTTTGCGCTGGAGATCGTCGCGGAAATGGCGTTGAAGGCACTGCAGCTCAATCCTCATGCCCAACCGATCGAGCGCCATTTGCTGGACAAACACTTCTTCCGAAAACACGGCGCCACGGCTTACTACGGTCAGAAGTGAGCCCGAAAAAGATGAACAAACCTGTTTCGTTCGGACTAGTCGGTGGCGCCTGGAGAGCGGAATTTTTCTTTCGGATCGCGGACTTGTTGCCGCAGCGATATCGGGTGGTTGGATGCGTGACGAAAAACACTGCCCGACGAGAGCGCATCAAAGCCGGATGGAATATTCCGGTGGTTGATCACGTCGATGATCTGCTCGATAAAAAGCCCGATTTCGTCGTGACCTCAGTCCCATGGGTCGCATCCGGGCCGCTTCTGCTCGAACTGGCATTGAAGAACGTCCCGGTTCTTGCCGAAACCCCGCCGGCTGCCGATTTAGCCGCGCTGACACTTTTGTGGACGAGCCTGCCTCCGAACGCCCGAATTCAGGTCGCAGAACAATATGCGGTTCAACCGTTACACGCCGCGCGGCTCGCCTTCGTCCGGGCCGGAAAAATAGGTGAGGTGAGCCAGGCGCAGGTCTCGATCGCCCACGGGTACCACGGGGTCTCGCTCATCCGAAAGTTCCTGAACATCGGCTTTGAAGATGCGCTGATTCGCGGATTCGAATTTCAATCACCCTTGATTGCCGGACCGGATCGATCCGGGCCCCCTACGGAAGAGAAACGGATTGAATCGGTCCAGACGATCGCACACCTGCAGTTCGGTCGAAAACTTGCCGTCTTCGATTTCACCGGTGACCAATATTATTCCTGGATCCGCTCCCATCGGCTGCTTGTCCGCGGCGACCGCGGGGAAATCAACAGCCTGGATGCCGCTTATCTGGACGATTTTCAGACCCCAGTCCGGATTCGGTTTGAGCGACACGATGCCGGGCACACAGGGAACCTTGAAGGTCACCATCTCAAGGGATACTCCGCCGGTGTCAGCATGTGGTACAAGAATCCGTTCGCCCCCGGGCGATTGTCTGACGACGAGATTGCGATTGCCTCCTGCCTTCAATCGATGGCCCACTACCTCGAAACCGGGGAATCGTTTTACAGTCTTGCCGAGGCCTCTCAGGACCATTACCTGAGTATCCTGATCGATGAGGCAGCGACGACGGGCAGACCAGTGCAAAGCACGAGGCAGGTCTGGCAGCCGCTTCAAGAGTGACTTCGGTCGACTCAGGCGACCCGGTCATGAAGTCGTCTTGTTGAGCGATCCGGTTTGGTTTGGTTGCGACTTTCGCTTTCATTTTCTCGCGCTTCGATTATGGTTTGGAAAGGTAATGGAGTCTGCCTTCCCTTCTACTGGGAACAACCGCTCGCTTCCGGTGAGCTGATGACGCCTGCGTAACACTGCAAGGCGATGGTAGGATCAACACAGAACTCCGAAATGGAGAGGTGTCCGCGTGGCGCACAGTCGACGCCGTTTGCAGCTCGATGCGTGACCATTTGTGCCGAGCCACCAACACCTCATTTCGCACAACTTCTCAAAACTCGTCCATCGATACCACGACTATGGAAATTCCAACCGAGGCTGTTCAGCTCCGAATCTTCATCGGCGAAAATCATCGATATCACCGCCTGCCTCTGTATGAAGCGATCGTCCTGAAAGCGCGCGAGATGCAATTAGCCGGCGCGACGGTGATCCGAGGCCTTGTCGGTTTTGGGAAATCAAGCCGCCTCCATGCGGCCGAACGATTCAAAATCTCAACTGACTTGCCAATGGTGATTGAGATGGTCGATCGCCGGGAAAAGATTGAGGCTTTCCTGCCTGTTGTCGATGCCATGATCGATAGTGGTCTGGTGACCATCGAACGCGCCGAAGTCATCGACTATCGATATCGGTCCCGAAAGCGTCCGTAGACACCGACTCATCAACGAGCGCAATTCCGACACCATGACTTTCCACAGCATACTCGTTGAAGAAGCCGAGCGCGATGTGACGAATGAAGTAAGCACCGCGCCCGAGTTCTTTGCCGATCTGAATCTCGATCAAATCGTAGACGCTATCACAGTCGGCAAGGCCGAATACAACCTTAAACCTATTTATTACACCCCTTGCCAGGACCTGGAGACAATCCGGTATCGGCATGCCATCATGCGCGATCTCGAAGGCAAGGCGGTCCTTGAACATGTTACCTCATTCTCGAAGCAAA
>CAZMNG010000193.1:0-7100 GCA_964567505.1 uncultured Chthoniobacterales bacterium | reverse complement strand
CACGCTCCCTCCTCGCGTCCGGCAGCCGCCGGACCGGCGGCCCATTTTGATCGCACCGAAGTACCTCTTATTTCGGGGACAGGACACTAGATCTGCCGGCGGCTTCGCAGGACTAGCCTGCGTTACAGGAGCGCTATCGAGCCTTTTTTGGCGGGACGAATAAATGCCAGATCGTTCGAGCGAGGATGCTCAGATCAAGAATCAGCGACCAATTCTCAAGATACACCAGATCAGACTGCAGGCGGGCGGCGATGTCCTCCCGCTCCGTTGCTTCGCCGCGAAAACCGCGCACCTGAGCCAATCCGGTTATCCCGGGTTTAACGAAAGTCCGAATGTGATAATTCGATAACAGCTCCGCGAACTTATCGTTGTGTTCGACCAGGTGTGGTCGCGGCCCGATAATGCTCATGGACCCCGAAAGGACGTTCAAAAACTGTGGAATCTCGTCGATGCTCAGGCGCCGGAGCAACCGCCCGGCTGGAAAAATTCGCGGGTCCCCGATCGTGGCCTGCTTCGTCTGCTCCGCGTTTCCCGTGTGCATCGTCCGAAATTTCAAGATCTCGAATTTGCGATTCTGGATCCCGCTGCGCATCTGCCGATAAAGGAGTGGGCCTGGGGATTGGCACGCCTGCAACATTTTGACGACCAATGCGGCAATCGGAAAGACGACCACAGTCGCCGGGAGCGCTATCGCGATATCCATCAATCGTTTGATAACCCGATGGAATGGGTTCTCGAGCGGTTCCAGATGGAAAGCGAAGAACTTCAGTCCATCATCCTCAAATGCGAAGACCGGATGATGGAGTTGCTCGTCCAAGTTGCTTAGGATCACCAGGCGCGCGCCGTGCCTGTGAATGATTCGCAGCAAGTCGTCAAAACCGGAAGTCGCCTCTGGAAGCTGAAGGAGTATGACCTGTGTGACGTCGTGCTGAGTGAGCATCGCTCTCAATTCAGCCGGCGAGCCTAAGATCGCCGGCCATGGATTAGGAAAGCTTCGATCTTCCGTGAGGATTCCTACCGTATGAAAGCCGTACTCCCGCTTGGCGGATAACCAATCGCGAATTTTGCCCGCTCGTTTTGGGCTCCCGATCAGGAGCATTCGTTCTTCGCGGGTACCGCGAAAGAGGTGTCGGGTCAGGAACCTCGGCAAAAAATGGCCACCTGAAAGAAGCATGAGATAAAACGCGGGGATGAAGGTGACGAGGAAAACACGAGAAAGGTATCGATCTTTGCTCAGGACCAAAACGAATAAAAGAAAGCCGATGGCGATCGCGGTCTGGCGTAGAGCACGCGGAATCTGCCGGATGATGCTTGGGCGATTGGCAGGGAAGGCGATGTGTCCACGGACGCGGATTACCGATTCAAGCCACAACCCAATCACGATCAGGAAACTGTACCCGGTGTAAGATCTCAGGTTAATGCCTTCGCCGCCGGGGATGATCGCTTGATAAAGAGCAATCCAGGTCCAGAAAAGAACGAGAGTCAAAAGCGATTCGCAAACGGTCACCAGGTTTGAGATGCCTTGAACTCGGTACTGAATCATTCTGCGGATTAGCTTGTTTGAGGCTCGCAACGGTAACTAAATGTGGCGCCACTAGCGGGATAACAGCGCTGCATGTTGAATAAATTGCGGGCCGCGGTCAATCTCTGTTCCAGCAGTGTGCGCCCAATACGATCATATCCGCGCCGATCTCCCGGAGGTTGGCTGTTTCTTGTTGCCGTGCAGGCGCGGTGCGCCTTTTAATTCCGCGGAAACATCCTTTTGCTTTGAGCTATCGGGCCGTGGATAAATTTGCCGCAGACCGTGCTACCGGACGAGCTCCAGAGTCAGATCAAAGCTCTGGCGCGGCGCCGCCAGAATCCGGACCTCGGCAGTCCGCCTGGATGGTTCTTTTCGTTGTCTTGATTGCGCTGAGCGCCGCGTTTCTTGGGGGCGATGCGGCAGAATATGGCGAAGTCGTTCCTGTCATCGGGATCGGTCTCCTGTTGCTAGTCTTTCCGTTGCGGGCTCTTCCCGCCAATTCGCTGCTGATCGGAATTGCCGGTTTGCTCCTCTGCGGGTTGGCCGGTTTCCTGCCCGCGCGCTGGATCGGCGAACCCGAATGGCATTCGGCGATTCGACAAGCGATCCCGGGGTTAGGGAACACGGTCACTTTGCAGCCGTTGCACAGCCTTATCCGATTTGGGGTGATGCTGTCGGCCATTCTTTTCGGGATCTGGGTTTTCCAATGGCGGCTGGTCGAGCGGGTCAGGTGTTTTCAGTTTTTGTGCGGCGGGATCGCTCTGTTGGCAGCGCTCGCGCTCGCGGCGCATTTCTACTCTTTTTCGGTGCCCGGTTGGCACCCGAGCCAAGGGTTCGGTCCATTTCCAAATCGGAATCAGACCGCTACGGTGATGGCTCTCGGTTCAATGTTGGCTTTGGGGCTGTGCGCGAGTTCCTTTCGGAGACGGGATTGGTCAGGCATACTCTGGACTTTCGCGTTTATACTGTGCCTCGCCGCGCTCCTGCTCACGAATTCCCGGGCGCCGCTTTGTCTGCTCGTTGCGGGGGCCTGTCTCTGGTTCTTCAAGCGCCAGAAATCGCCCTTGAAAGGCTTTGCAGTCGCCGGCGGAGTGACATTGCTGGTGTGTGCCGCTACTCTCTTGATCGGACAAAATGTGGCGAGACGCTTGCCTGACCTGCTTTTTCATGGACTCGGATTCCGAGCGAGGATTTATCAGGATTCCTTGAAGCTCGCCTGCGCGTCACCTGCCGTTGGCACGGGTATTGGCAGTTTTGAGGCGATCTTTCCGCGCTTTCGCGACGCGTCGCTGAACGAGCAGCGAGTGATTCACCCTGAGAGTGACTGGTTGTGGATGGCGAGCGAAATGGGGTGGCTCTCGATCCTGTTCTGCGTTGTCGGGATCGGTGGCCTTTTGATCGCAAAAGTCCACGCATCGACTAGACGCGAAAAGGAACTCCGTTTGACGGGATTGATCGCAGTCGCGGCATTTCTGATCAATAGCCTTATTGACGTTCCTGGCCATCGTCTCGGGACGATTTTACCGGTTCTGGTGCTTGCGAGTCTTTGTACCCGACCCGGGCTCTTCGGAGAAGGTGCGACCATCCTCCCTTGGGCAAGCCGGATATTTGGAATTGGGTTGGTGGTGTTCGGTGTCGTCCTCGTGCGGGAACAAAATCTGAAAACACAAACCGAACGCGCACTGGCAGAAGGAGAGTGGCCCCGAGTGGAGCAGGCAGCTTCGGAGCTTCTTGTCCGCCGGCCTCTCAGCTGGTCTCTTTATGTGACGCGTGGTTATGCTGACGTCCACCAGAGCCGATGGTTACAGGCGAACGCCGACTTTCGGCACGCCCGATTCCTGGAACCGAAGATGGCTATTGTCCCATTCAGTGAAGGAAAAGCATGGGTCGGGGTGAACCGCGTACTCGCCCTCGGGGCTTGGAAGGAAGCTTTGCGGAGGAGCCAATCTGCTGAAATGCGGAACCTCTACGGGCAGATGTTGGACGCATCCTTGGCTGACCCACAATTGCATCTTGCGACGATCCGGTTGGCCGATAACCGGCCTTCCCTTGCCGTGTTGACTCTGGCCCCTGGGAGCGTCGATTCGGAGACTCTGCAGGCTCTCGAATCTGCAAGGTCGAAGCTAACCGCGGACGAAATCCTGGCGCTCACCCGGGCGGAAGCCTGGAAAGCGGCGGGCGATAGAGATTTTGAAAAAGCGTACGACCTTGGCACTCGGGCAATGCCTCGTATTCAATTTCCGATGCGAAGCGCGCAGTCGGAAGAACAATGTCGAGACGCGCTCATCCGCGATCCGCACGATGTTGCGGCGGCGTTCAATCTTTGTTCGATCCTGCAGGCTCGGGAGCGCTGGCAGGATGCGCTCGAAATTCTCGAACCGATTTCTCGAGACTCAAATTGCCCAGTTTATCTCCGGGTGATGAAGGCCGAAATTCTCGCATCGCAACAGAACTGGCCGGAGGCCTGGAACGCAATCGGCGAACTGGTCCGATGATGCCAATTTGTCGAACCGAATATTGTGGTCGACTTGCGCCGGGAAATTTCTAGTCGCTCATCGTCCGCCCATAGGCTTAGATTAGAGTCGCCTGATTGTATGTCGTCCCCACGACGCCTGACCGGAAATCGAATGCCGCATAATTCGTCTGGAGCCGAGCTATGAGCAAAGATGAAGTTGACCTGAATGATCCGTTGAATTGGTTCATCGCCGATTCGATGGAAGATTACAATGTCCGGCTCGATCCGGAGACGGCCAAGCAACTGGTGCATCGACATACCGTCTTTCCGAAACTGGTGGGCGCGTTGACCGAGGCGATTGAGGCCTTGAAACAGGCGGGACAAACCGAAAAGGCGGAGGCGCTTGCAAACAGATTAAAGGAAATTGGCGGATCCTGAGCTTGGTTGCTGATTTGCACCGAAGATTTGGCTACAGTCATCGCGCACTTTGCCGAAATCACCGATGATGCGAAGAAATCTGCGAACCGCCGCATTTCTTGTGTGCGGTGTTATCCTGGTAGTTTGCGGAGCGGGGCTATTAGGAGTCTGGACATTGACCAGACCCAAACCGGGCGCGCTTTCGTGGGACTCGCCTACGATTCGAAAATCGGTCATGAGTTTCGGCTATAAGGTCTATGCCAATCAGCAAGTGGCGGATGGCCGATATTTTCTGAGTAAACTCATTCTTAAAAACACTGGCGGACGTCCGGTTCGTGACCTGACGATCAGTTACCAGGTCCCGGATTATATCCCCTGGACGACGCCGGAGGTCACCGGGGAACTGCCCCCTGGAACATCGATGGTCGCGACCTATTATCCGAAGTTTCCTGATCGGATTACGAACCTTGCCAACCAGACGACCGCTTCTCTTGAGATTAAGCTGGATTGGAAGGAAGATGGCGGCGCAGCGAAGGAACAGGTTCTCCGGGACGATTTCACGATTTACGGGGTCAATGAGGTTCAATATAGCGATCTTCCGGCAGATGATATCCTGACTTGGTACGATCAATGGAATCTTGCGCAGTTTGTCGTCTGCATGGTGACTCCCAACGATCCAGTGGTGAAGGAGTATGCCGCTGCGATTACCAAAAAGATGGGTGGAACGCTGGCGGGAGCGACACAGGACCCTGAACAGGTCGCTGAGCTGATGAAGGCGACTTACGATTACATGCGCGAGACAGGGATGCGTTACGCAAGCGCCGAAGGTGTCCCGGTGGAAATCGGCGATATCAAGACGCTTGTTCAAACCGTGCGTTTACCGCGCGACGTGATTATCTCCAACAACGGGCTTTGCATCGAGCTGGCGATTCTCTGGGCCTCCATCATGGATCACCTCGGTTGTCAGGCCTATATCGTGATGCGTCCGGGCCACGCATTTACGGTTGTCCAGGTTGGCGACAAGAGTATCCCGGTCGAATGCACTGCGATCACGCCAAAGGCGGTCGGCGAGAAGGAAGATGTCCCGTTTGAAAAGGCGGTTCAGATGGCCTGGGACGATCTGGGCAAACAGAAGTACAAGATTTTTTATTCCGTACAGCAGTATCGCAGTCAGGGCTATTCTTCACCGGAATTACCCGGCGTAGATGTCGACAAGCTCAAAGCAATGTTTGCGGCTCGGGAGCAGGAGGCAGCGGGTGCCAATAACAACATCGTCCAGAATCAGAATCAAAATCAGTATCAGCAGCAGCAAGGGCAGAACGGCCAGGAGGAACAGACTCCGCCGCAGCCCTCCGGCCAAGGGTTGGTCCAGTACCAGACCAGAGATGGCCTGGTCTCCTTTTCGTATCCGCAGTCTTGGCAACCGGGCGAGGCTCCAACCCAGCTCGGCATAACATTCCGAGTCTACGATCCAACGACACTGATGGGAATGGATGTGGTGGAGGTCCCGAACGCCAACACGACGGCCGAAGCATTAAGGGCCGTTGAACGAGCCTTTGCCCGCGCCGGCGCCAATCTGAAAGTGGACGATCGGAAGACGCAGGGCGATCTCACAGTCGTGCTCGGGCATACCGTTGCCGGCTCTACGAATACGCAATGGTTCGGAGTCTTTCGACCGGTGACCGGCGGTGTGGTCGGTGTGGCGGCCGGATCACCGAGTACCAATTTTCAGACCAACAAACAGATACTGTTGCAGTTGCTCGACACGGTGCGATTCCCATGAACACTCAGATGCGGGTTTTTGCGATACCTTTTTTGGCGCTGGTGGCAACGACGCGGTTCGCTCTCGGGGCTGATACAATCAATACGGATGTTGCCGCTCACGTCGATCCGTACGGAGATGGAACGATCACGGTCACGTTCCGGTTGTCTGCCAGTCAGTGGGAAAACTGGAGAGAGCAGTACGGAGATCATCCCGATTTGCTAAAACGTGATTTCCAGCAACAGTTCGCAAAGTACGCGCTGGACGACTTCAAGCTCGAACGCAACGATATGGACAGGACCGCCGTGGCGACGATCGGAGCACGCGCGCTAACGACGATTCGGGGGGACGGGTTTCGGGCGATCGAAATGGAGAAAGGCGCAAGATTCGTCTCGAATTCTGGATCGGAATGGATCTTCGAATCCGTCAGCCAGGCCTCACCGTACTCGCCGATCATTACTGAGACGAGCCGGATTATTCTGCCGGCTCAGGCAACCAATGTGCGCCTGGAAAACGAGGGAGGCGGCCTCCAGCAGCTGGTCTTTCAAATGCCGGAGAACACCCAGAGCGACGGCCTTTTGTTTTGGCTCGGCATAGCCGGAATTGTCGTTGGGGTGCTTCTCGGGTTCGTTGGACTCATCTTGCTAAAAAAGGGGCCACCGCCAGTGCCGCAAGCCGCCGCCTGAAAGCTTGCATTACAAATTAGCCTGAATATTTAGCACTAGTAGTTCCTTGCAAAAATAAGCGAGATTAAGTGAGATATGCTCAGTAGTACGCTAGAGCAGGTGCTCTTAAGCGCCGAAGGCGCGGCCCGAGGATAGCCTGGGGTGGAGCGCAGCGGAACCCCAGGAATAATAAAATAAGAACAATTAAGCTCTGAAGGAGCGCGAGAAGATTTGGGCCAGAGAGCCGTATTTAGCATCGATTCTGGCCGCTCTTTCAGA
>CAZMNG010000192.1:0-7118 GCA_964567505.1 uncultured Chthoniobacterales bacterium | reverse complement strand
ATTGGATTCCAAATGCGGACACGTTTGATGCTCTGGGATATCGATGGGATGAGATTCTCTGGCTTTCGGACGACGAAGTGGATGCCGTCCCTGAGGGAGCTCCATTTCCTTCCGCTGCGCCTCTGCCTGGTCCACGCAGATTTGCGAATGGCACACTCGTCAGAAGGTCCACCGGAAAAGTTTATGTTTTATTGAATGATCACCGACATTGGATTCCAAATGAAAAGACCTTTGAAGCTATGGGTTATGATTGGAGTAATGTTCGCAAATTTGACGACGCAGTGAATACATTTCCTGAAAGGGCTCCCTTTCCTTCTGTTGCGCGGTAGCATCAAATTCAATCTGCAAGCTATAGCAATCGATGGGACCCCAGAGGGAAGGAAGAAGGCAGAAGGAAGAAGTGAGGCTTCCTTCTTCCTCTTCTGCCTGCTGCCTTTGCAAAGCGGGACGCTTCGCTTACTCCAGCCTTTACTTCCTGAATTTGCCTTCTGCCTTCTGACTTTGGCCTGAGTGCCTAAGGGATGGCTTAACGACAGGAAACTAAATGCCATCCCTGAGGGGGGTCGATTTCCTTCCGTTGCGCGGTAGTATCACATTCAAGCTGGCCGGCAAAATCCCGTGTCAGAGTTCCAAAGTTTATGAACAACATCAAATGTCAGTCCGCCGGCTTTGTACTGCGCGCCTTGGGCGCCCTACTGTTGGCGGTCTCTCTTTATCCACCAGAAGCAGCTCAGGCCCGGGACGGAATGACCTTTTTCCACCGTGGCAAAGCCTCGGCACTGGCGGCACATCGCACCGGACTGGTTCTGGAGTTTCACAATGATCCCGAGCCCGCTAGTTCGGTAATCTGGTATCGCTTCGGAACGCTGGATGGGGCGAGCAAGCATGTAACCTGGAGCAACATTCAGTTCGCCGGCATGTACGGATTCCACCCTTCTGTTGCCATCAGCTACGAGGGATATGTGATTGTTGCGTATTCGAGCCAGGCGTTCAAACTTGGATCGCATATCTATTATCGGGTTGGACAGATCAATCCAAACGCGGGCCGCGATCAAAGCATCCATTGGTTGACGAATCCCATTCGATTGGATGCCGGTTCTAATGCCTCGATCGCCATGAACGAGAAAGACGTCATCGTTGCCGCTTACGAGTCCGGTGTCGGAGACAATCGCATCTATTATCAGCGCGGGTACCTCAACAAACCACCGAGGGGCCACTACGAGATCTCGTTTTTCGGCAAGGGTGTCCACGTTTACGATATCGGAATCAACCCGGCTATTGCCATCAACAACCGGTCCGAGGTCGTTGCAGTCCATCAGGCGCCGAAAGAATCGGTTTTGTACTATCGGCGCGGGTACGCCATCGGAAACCTCATTCAGTTCGGGGAGTCCAGGCGCTACGGCGACCATGCAGAGAATCCTGCAATAGCTTTGTTGGACAACGGACTGCTGCTGGAAGTCCACACCCTGGGCGGGCTGACATCAAGAATCGGCCGGCTAAGTCTCGCTAACGGTCAGGATATTGAATGGAATGAGCCAGTTAAAGAGTTTGCGGGAAGTTTCCAAGCTCCTGCAGTGGCGGCCACCGGAGCTCACGCGGTTGTAACTTTCGATGACGGTGATTTCTACAATCCGAAGATCTACTACACTGTTGGAGAAGTGCCCGCCGAATAAAAGTAAGAAGGCAAAATGAAGAACGAAAAGAGGGACAGGTCATGGGACAGGTCAGATAAGCGCTGGCGCCGGGCGCACAGGCCGGCTCGTTTGCCTCGAACACGGGCGCAATGCGCACCGTGCCAGTAAAATACTCGGCCGGTCGTCTGCCAAAGAGGGCTGTGAGCCGCTTCTTTTGAATTCGATTTTCTGAATTCTTTTACTTGACGGTAACGGTCGTTTGTCTGGCGTTTGCAGCCTGATGCGGCGACCGGAATCCAACCAGAGAACACGTTCTTGCCGCTCAGCGACCGGCCATTTGCTCAAGCTTTTCCGGGTATCGAGCCCCTTGCGCCGCAATCTTTGTAGCGCCATTCCGACCTGTCCCTCTTTCCTTCTTGGAGACCGTTATGAAGGCGGCTGCAACATTTTACGCTTGTCTAGACCTCGCGGTACGTCGCTTCCGACCGTGCCACGGGAAGGGGTTCACCTTCGATGCGCAAGCCTTCGAGATGAAACTCGATCGCAGCGTGCATCTCCTTTTCCAATTCTTCGCGCGTTGCTCCGGTGGCCACACACCCCGGTAGATCCGGCGAGTAGGCCGACAGTCCAGTGCTGGTTTGCTCGATAATGACAAGATATCGGCTCATTTTAACCCCGCCTGTTTGAAGTTACTGTTTTTCGTACCTGGAGCAAGTTCATCACCCGGCTTGCCAGCAATAGTGACTAGATAACGACGTATTTGACCCGGCTGCGTTCGACCTTCCGCCGGTTGCGCCGGGTTTTAAACCGGTTTTCAGCACCGTGTCGCGGAGGGCGAGTTGTCTGATTCGCTCGTCACCGTAACGGGCACGCTGCACAACAGCGGAACAGCGGATGCCGTAGCGGTGCGGATCACCGCGGCGACTCTGCAGGTCGGCACCAGGCCCAACCCCCTCGCCGCGCGGAATGTAGTGACATGGCGCCGTGGACGGTCGAGGACATCGGTGTTAGGACATAGCACCCAGATGCCATCGTAGCGCTCCTCGGCTTTGACGTGTTTTTCATCGATGACAAAGCGGCTGCATTGGTTAGCGCATCGATTGTCAGGGGATGTGCGACAGGTCAAAAGGAGAAAATTCCGATTCGGGTACGCCCGGTGGTTTAAAATGTTCGGCGAAGCGCCACGGCAACCCCGATACCAGGTGCGGAATTGGAAATTGCCTTCGAACGGTGTACATGCCACCGTGCTTCGACGGATGAACTCGTAAAGCGTGGTTTGTCGGCGCAGGGCCATCGGGTTTACGTTCGAGGGGGCGGATGTCCAAGCGAGTGAATTCGGGCTCCGCAATGAATGGAGGATTTCTGAGATCACGCAACTCCTCCAGGGCCCATAGAGGATTCGCTGCAATATAGTGCCCCAGCCTCCTACGCTTGGGTGCATCGTGCGGGGACCTTCGTAGAAACATAAGCAAAATCTCCTGTTCACTTACAACCCATACAATAGTCTGATTTGCGCGGCGGTTCCATCGGCAGCTTGCAGACGGGGTTTGCACCAAAACAATTGAATTAATTCCAAGGCAAAGAAGGAATCATTGCGCAATCCGCGCACGGCGTCCGAGCTTGTCAGACTGGCCTGCTAGCCTGCCTCCCGAACTGAAGGCACGTCCCGACTTGGTGAGACCACGGCCCGGACGCGGGAAGGAAGAAGGCAGAATGAAGAAGTGAGGCTTCCTTCTGCCTCTTCTGCCTGCTGCCTTTGCAAAGCGGGACGCTTCGCTTACTCCGGCCTTTACTTCCTAAATCTGCCTTCTGCCTTCCGACTTTTCTGTTAGGTTCTAAGCCGAGGCTTCAAGGAGTCTTCGGATTCTCGCGATAAACTCCGGTAAAGCCACGGATGGGTCCGCAAGATTCGGGTGCCAGACCTTCTCCCACTCGAAGGTCAACCAACCATCGAACCCCGCAGGCTTTAGGATTTGCAGGGCATCTTTTAGAGGAATTTCACCGTCGCCAATCTGGACGTACCGGTATCCCAGTCGTGCCTCGAAGTCGGTAACGGAGTCTTTGAAGTCTACGCAACGCACCCAGGGACCAATATTTGCCCAGGCTTGCGCAACGGATTCACCTGCAATGCGAACCGGGTGGTGCACGTCCCAGAGCACGCCGACGTTCGGGTGGTCTGCAGATTCGACTGCCCGACGCAAGCGCGACGTCACCACCCAATCGTCGTGCGTCTCGATGAGAACGTATACTCCGTGTTGCGCGGCATAGTCTCCCAGTCTGTGCAAACGGTCTCCAGCCCTGTGAATCGCCGCTGCATGGGAGATGCCGACGGGCATTTGCCCGCCGAAAACCCGGATATACGGGCACTCCAGATCAGAGGCAATATCGATATGGCCGTAGCCAAGCTGGAGACTCGCCTCAAGTTTTGCCGCGTCATCGATCATCATTGCGGCGGACGTCAGAACCATGCTCGTCGCGAGCCCGGCCTCACTCAATCGGCGGCGCGTGTTTGCGCGCGCCGAGGGTAAGAATTCGGGTACCTTCGTCAGATCCAGCTCGCCGCCAAGGCCACGAAAAGCCACTCCATCGTAGCCATATTGACTGGCTCTGCGCACGATCTCGTCGAACGACCAGTTGGGGCACCCGAGAGTACTGAAGCTAAGTTTCATATTTGAGATGTTTAAACGTTATCGCTCGCTGCCCTTCCTCCGACCCGTCAAAATACATACATAACATTGTAGCGCCATTCTGACCTGTCACTCTTTTGCTTCTTAGTATTTTTGGAAGACAAAGTTACAAAATAAATAATTGCCGAATCAATTTGACCCGCGCAAAGTACGCGAACATATGACCGAGAACTCAGATCGCATGACTAAAGTTTTGATTCGTTTCTGGCGCCTGGCGCCGGGTTCGCTCTGCGGACTTCTAGCCGGCTTTTTTTTCTCTCTTCCACTCGCTACCTATGGCGCCGCTTCGAGCACAGGGGAGCCGGAAGTCGCCTCAACGGCACCGTTCGGGGTAGAGTTCGGGACGTTTACACATTATGATTATGGCGTGCGGGAATCCATTGCGGTGCATCCTTCGGGATTGGTCCTGAGTTTTCATGAAGCCGCTGATAACAACAGGATCTCGTATCGCGTCGGACAGTTCGCGAAGAGCATCGTGTACTGGAGCGACCGCCAGGACTCAGGCGCCAACGGGTACCATCCTAGCGTGGCGATCAGCAAGGAGGGATATGTGATCGTCGTGCATTCCAACAAGCTGGGAAATAACGGGACCGACCTCTATTATCAGGTTGGAAAGGTCAACCCGTACGGAGGGTGGAATCAATCGGTCACCTGGTTGACGGACTTCATTCATTGGGATGCGGGGTTCAACAGCTCGATCGCCATCAATGACAGTGGTGTAATTGTCGGCGTACATGAAGCGGGCCGCGGAGGCGATGGACTTTATTACCGGGTCGGGCACCTGCGGGCGCCGGCAAACGGCGATTACACCATTCAGTGGGATTCGACCTCGTGGGGAGTTCGCTACGAAACCGGAATCAACCCAAGCATCGCCTTGAATAACTTGAACGAGGTCGTCGAGGTCCATCAGGTTCAGGGGGAATATTTATTGCATTATCGGCGCGGGTCCGTGAACGGAGGCGTCATTAACTTCGGCGGATCCAGGCGATACGACGACTTCGGAAACAGACCTGCAGTGGCCCTGCTTGACAGCGGACTCGTGCTCGAATTCAATGCGCTGCAGGGACTGAGTTTTAGAGCCGGCAGCCTGAGCCTTTCCGACTCGGAGAACATCCATTGGGCTAATCCGGTCGAACTCGACGATTACCAAAATATTGATTGTGCGGCAGTGGCCGCCACCGGAACGTTCGCCATTGCGACTTACCTGCGCGACACTCGACCCTCCAGTGAAGTTCCGAAGCAACTGAAATACTCCTTCGCGACTATCGCCGGCGAAGCCGTGCCTCAGATCAACGAGATCGAAGGGTAGTTGGCTTCACTTTAACAGTCTCACGTAATACGCCCAAAAAAGTGCGATAAGCTCCGTAGGCGCGGCATAGGGGGACAGGTCAAGGGACAGGTCAGATAAACTCTGTATAGCGCAAGTATCAGTCGTCAGTTTCGTAGCGCCGATACCGATGCTCGATCAAGGCATTTGAGAGAAATGGGTGGTCTGCTGCCAGGAGACGGCTCGATCGGCACCTCGCGTCATCTTGTGCCGCGAGCCGAGCACGCCGATACTCACCGACATGGAACTCGATCTCGAAGGGGAATATGCCGACCGCTCTTATGCCCTCCTGGTGTCGCTCGTCACGCCGCGACCTATCGCGTGGGTGACTTCGCTCAGCCGTGACGGGCAGTTGAACGCCGCACCGTTTAGTTTTTTCAATGCACTTGGGGCAAATCCGCCGATCATCGGGTTTTGCCCGGGCGACCGCGACGACGGCCAACCGAAGGACACCGCACGCAACGTTCGTGCGACTCATGAATTTGTCGTCAATTTGGTCGACGAGGCAGTGGCGGAGGCAATGAACAAAACTTCCGCCTCGTTGCCCTATGGGCAGAACGAATTGGAAGCAGTCGGCTTAACGACTGCTCCTTCCTCGGTCGTCAAGCCGCCGCGAATCGCGGAGGTGCCTGCCAGTCTGGAGTGCACTGAATGGGGCACCCTACAAATCGGAGACAATCGACTGATCATCGGCCTGGTGAAACGCGTGCACGTGCGCGAAGAATTGATCGATCGCGAGACGCTGCGCATTCGCGGCGAGCGTTTCCACGTCATCGGCCGCATGGCGAGTCCGCATTGGTACTGCCGCACGCGGGATCGCTTTGAGATGGTCCGGCCGAAGTAACTTTTCCAAGCTGCTTCGGCGTGGACCGCACACTTCACATTCGGTGGCGATCCTGTGCACGACCCTTCGGCGGAAGTGTGGAACTTCTCAGTCAAAGGGTTGAGCTCTCCCTCTTTTGCTTCTTCTACTGATTGCGACCGGTTCCTACGCATCTGATTCTGGCATAGCCAGATAAATGAGGACGATGCCAATACAGGCGAACATTCGGAATGCAGGATCCTCGCCATTCCAGAGCTTCGATTCCCACATGAGAAACCACTCGCCGCCGACTGAGATAAACCCGACAAACCATTGCAGGAGGCTGAGAGTCAGCGCGGCAACGGCAAGGTTTTTCCCGCGGTTGAACGCGGCTGCACCAGCCTTGATCCTCCGAAAAAGATTCGCTGCACCCCACCAGGTAAGCACGGCGGTAACGATTTCCCAGCCAATGATGATCCAGTACGCAACCGTGTTGGCTTCATTAGATTGAATCGCTCGCCACGTGCCGTGCCTGTCGGGAAACGTGGTGTCCATACTGAGCACGTGTTGAACCAGGCCATAATTCGCATCGTAATCGGTCACATTGTTGAAAGCGACAAGCGTAAGGTAGAAGGCGACTGCCGCAACCAGTACGATTTTGCTGATGC
>CAZMNG010000191.1:0-7145 GCA_964567505.1 uncultured Chthoniobacterales bacterium | reverse complement strand
CGAAAAAATTGCCGATCAGCTACGAAAGAAAATTGAGAGCTCATGAAAGAAGATTGAGAGCTCAATTCGCGCGTAACCGATTTGTTCTGGATTCGCCTGGCTGCTTGTAGAATCTGATTGACTGGGAACGCCGGATGTACAAACTCGGCACAAACCAGATGGAACCCCCGAAAGAAGACGCCACAGAGTTGGTAAAAAATTCTGTGCTCTACAAGGAGTTCTTGGCGGAGCGCGAGGAGATATTGCGTCACAAGTGGATCGAAAGCGAAAAGGCCGGGTTTGACATCGGCTTCGAGCGCGCCCTGCTGGACTGGATCGTTAAGTATCGGTCGGCATGGCGTGAACGTAGACAGAAGCAGGGAAAAGGCGTTTAGGCCAAGCAACATTCATCGTGACCTTTAAGGTGATACTGAGAGATCACCAAGGTAAGACATGGCAAACTCGATCGTGATCATGGACGGCGACGCGATTACGCGCGCGTTGCGACGCATCGCCCACGAGATCCTTGAGCACAATCCCGATCCCACCACCTTCGCGCTGATCGGCATCCCATTACGCGGAGTCGAACTCGCCCGGCGTTTGGCAGATCTGGTAGAAACCACGGAGGGCCGAAAACCGGAACTTGGGGCCATCGACATCTCGATGCACCGGGACGATCTGAGCCTCCGGCGCACAATCACCGGCATCCAGGAAACGCATCTCCCACTGGACCTTGAACGACTCACCATTGTCCTGGTCGACGACGTTCTGTACACAGGTCGGACCTGCCGCGCGGCAATGGACGCGATCAGCTCATTCGGGCGCCCTGCCCGGATCCAGCTCGCAGTGCTCCTGGATCGAGGTCATCGTGAACTTCCGATCCGGCCCGATTACGTCGGCAAAAACCTCCCGACCGCGAAGGACGAAACAGTCAAAGTGCGGCTCCACAACGTCGACAAGCAGCCGGACACAGTCCGATTGGAAAGAACATGAAATCCGCCGAGCCAGGAGCATCCCTTTCGGAAACCGCGCAGTGGCACCGTAAAGACCTCCTTGGAATCCGGGAGCTTGAGGTCGGCGAGATCAACCTGATCCTGGACACAGCGGCCGCTTTCAAAACGGTCGGCTCACGAGATATTAAAAAAGTTCCGGCATTACGTGGCAAAACATTGATCAATTTCTTTGTCGAACCGAGCACCCGAACCCGTATCTCCTTTGAGCTTGCCGCATTCCGTCTCAGTGCCGACGTCGTGAACATGTCTGGGACGACGTCGAGTCTGCAAAAAGGAGAATCGCTCAAGGACACGGCGCTCAATCTCCAGGCGCTGCATGCTGATATTATCGTATTGCGTCACAGCTCGGCCGGAGCATCAAAATTCCTGGCCGAACGACTCGCGGTCAGCATCATCAACGCGGGAGATGGCGCTCATGAACATCCGACGCAGGCCTTGTTGGACACCTTTACGATCCGTGAACGTCTTGGCCGGATTGAGGGACTGAAAGTAGCCATTGTCGGGGACATTTTTTTCAGCCGGGTTGCGCGATCAGACATCTGGGCGCTCAAAAAATTGGGCGCAGAAATCACACTGGTCGGCCCGACCACGCTTGTGCCGCGAACGTTCGAGCAAATGGGCGTGCAGGTCGCCCGTCGCATCGACGATGTTCTCGAATCCGCCGACGTGATCAATCTGTTGCGGATTCAGCACGAACGCCAACGGAAGGAGTATTTCCCCAGCCTGAACGAGTACACCCGGTTCTTTGGTTTGACCAAGGCGCGGGCAGCAAAGCTGAAATCTAACTGTCTGATCATGCACCCTGGACCGATCAATCGCGGAATTGAGATCGACAGCGATGTTGCCGATGGGCCGCAAAGCGTGATTCTTGACCAGGTCACAAACGGTCTCGCCGTTCGGATGGCGGTGCTTTACCTGTGCAACACAGCGGCCAGAAAGGTATGAATCTGATTATCAAAAATGGCCGGATCATCGATCCGTCAGGCGACCGGGACGAAGTTGCGGACCTGTACGTCGTCGACGGCCGGATATCGGCGGAAGCGCCGAGCGGAGCACATGAATCGATCGACGCGAGCAAGCATATCGTGGCTCCGGGCCTGATCGATCTGCATGTTCACTTGCGGGAACCCGGTCAGTCACACAAAGAGACCGTCGAGACCGGGACCCGTGCGGCGGCAGCCGGAGGGTTCACTTCGGTTGTTTGCATGCCGAACACCGAGCCACCGGCGGATAATCCCACCACAATCGCCTGGATCACGGACCGGGCGCGCGAATCGGCTTCGGTCAATGTTTTCCCGACGGGTGCGATCACAAAAGGGCTGAAGGGCGAGGAGATGGCACCCATCGGATCGATGGTGCAGGCGGGCATTGTGGCGATTACGGATGACGGCCACTGCGTTCAAAACCACGAGGTGATGCGACGCGCCGTCGAATACGCGCGCATGTTCGACGTCGCAGTGATGGACCACTGCCAGGACTACGATATGGTCGGTGCCGGCGTAATGCATGAAGGGTACTGGAGCAGCGTGCTGGGATTGGCCGGGTGGCCGCGAACCGCCGAGGAAATTATCGTCACCCGGAACATTCTTCTGGCGGAACTGTGCGAAACACGGATTCATTGCCAGCATCTGACTTCGGGTGGCAGCGTCTGGTTGCTACGCGATGCACGCGCTCGCGGGATCCCCGTGACGGCCGAAATCTGCCCTCATCATATCGCGCTAACGGACGACTGTATCGCCACGTTCGACACCAACTACAAAATGAACCCGCCTCTTCGCGCGCAGAAAGACATCGACCAATTGATCGAGGGCGTAGCGGACGGCACGATTACGTTGCTGGCGAGTGATCACGCGCCCCATGCGTATTTCGAAAAAGAGGTCGAATTCGACCAGGCGCCCTTCGGCATTCTTGGCCTGGAGACGGAACTCGCACTGTTCCTGACCATTCTCGTTCATCGGACCAAGGCGATTGACATCAAGCGTTTGATCACGATGTACACCGTGAATCCTGCGACCCTGGTCCGCTTGGCCAAAGGGACGCTCGGTCCGGGCGCGGATGCAGACATCACGATTATCGATCCCGATCTGGAATGGACGTTTCGAAACGAAGATTCATTTTCCCGCTCGCGCAACACGCCATTCGACGGCTGCGAACTGAAAGGGCGGGCCGTTCGGACCATCGTCGGCGGTCAGACGGTCTGGAGCCTGTAGGCTGAAGTTCGACGACGAGGACGATGAATAGGCCTACTGGGGCGCGGGGGAAGGGTTCACCGGTTTGCTGTACGGATCGCTCGGTTGCACCGGCCGGTTATAGCGATCCTGATCGGGCGCCTGCTCGTCGCTGTAATCGCCGTCATCCTCGCCATGCTTGGGATCGATGGTGTTGTGGCCAGTGAACTTTTCCTGGAACCATCCGCCGACGGTCTGGAACACGCGCGTGGTTCGATGAGCGACCTCCTGGCCAAACTGAACGACCGAAGTGCCAAAGCGATTGGCGCGGTCACCCGCTGATTCCCGACTGTGATCATCAGAATCGTCGCCGGACGCGGTACCGTCATGATAATCGCGTGGAGGATGGACATCGTCGGTTGGTGGTGGGGCGGCTGCGGGCGGTGGTTCCGGCTCGCTCAGCGCCTCGGAATCGGATTCTGCCGTCGCCGGTGGCGGCGGACGATGGCTCCTGGCCTCCTGCGCCGGCGGGGCCCAGTTGGCGGCGCTTAATACTGTTCCGGTGCCGGCCGCGATCCGGACCGTTCCGACCGGGCGTTGCTCGTAATCGAAGAGATCAAGTGTCCAGACAGGCTCGGGGGAGCCGCCTTCCACAGATAGCTTGTAATTCACGCTGTCGAACCCGACCTGGTTCTTCTTTGCTTCGCGCTCCGCGGTCTGGAATGCTCCATCAGAATCGAGGTTCAGCTTAGTCAGGTCGATCGTCGGCAGACCGCCGCCGGCAGAGTGAACCGGGGCCCGCTCAGCTGAGATCTGGCCGGCAACAACATCAAGTTCTCGCACACCTCCGCGCGCTGTTGGATCGTCGAGCGTAACCAACCAATCAACCGGCTGCGGTTTCCCGGAGTGCCCAATCAGCGCCGTGACCTGACCTAATGCCTTTTCTCCGCGCTTTGTCCCGACCGCGCGCAGCGCCTTATACGCTGTGTCCTGTGCCAGTACGATACCGGGCGCGAGTGCACCCGCCAGAAGGAGAACGAACGACAAACGCTTCATCAAGTGTTTTTCCCTTTCTAGCGATCTTTCCTCGGTTGTGCAACAAAAGAGCGCTCTCAAAGACGTTTTAATCGGCTTGAACCGGCCTCCGAAAAATAGTCTTCTTATTCTCTTTCATGCCTGCGCCACGCCTGTTAATCGCCGACGATCAGCCCGAAGTCCTAAGAGCTTTAACCATTATTTGCTCAGCCGAAGGCTATGAAGTCGTTGCAGTTAGTACGCCGGCTGCAGTGCTTGCAAGGATCGCCAAGGAAGATTTTGACGTCGCATTGATCGATCTAAACTATCGCCAGGAGTTCGCGACGGGCAAAGAAGGCCTGGAACTGCTAACAGAGATCCGCGCAGTGGATTCTTCGCTTCCCGTTGTTGTGATGACAGCCTACGCATCGATTCAACTGGCTGTTGAAGCGGTTCGGCTAGGCGCGCGAGATTTCCTTCAAAAACCTTGGGAGAATGAGCGGCTCATTTCAATCCTGCACACACAGTTAACGCTGCGCGACGCGCTCCGAGGCAAAGAACGCCTTGAAGCCGAGAACAGCGTGCTGCGATCCGCTCAGCTACCACCGGCTGGATTCGTCGCGGTCTCACCGGCGATGTTGCAGATCCGCGAAATGGTTGAACAAGTCGCGCCGTCGGATGCGAACGTCATGATCACCGGCGAAAACGGCACCGGAAAAAATGTCGTGGCTCGATTGTTGCACCAGACCTCCTTGCGTTCCGCACAACCGCTGATCACCGTCAACATGGGGGGACTGGCGGACGGTGTTTTTGAGAGTGAAATGTTTGGTCATGTCAAAGGAGCATTCACAGATGCCCGTGCCGATCGCGTCGGCCGGTTCGAGCTCGCCGATAACGGCACCTTGTTTCTCGATGAAATCGCGAACCTGACTGCCGGGCAACAGGCCAAACTGCTGCGTGTCCTAGAGACCGGCGAGTTTGAACGGGTCGGTTCTTCGAAGACGCGGCGTGCCGATGTGCGAATTCTGACGGCTACCAACGCGGACCTGGAAAAGGAAATCGAAAACGGCAAATTTCGCGAGGATCTTTACTTCCGGCTGAACACGATTCAAATCCATTTACCTCCGCTCCGGGAGCGAACAGAGGATATCCCGATGATGGCGGCAGAGTTTCTAAACGAACTCACGCAACGCTACCGAAAACAGATTAAGGGCCTCCGTCCCGACGCGGTCACGGCGCTCAAGGCCTACGCCTGGCCCGGAAATGTTCGAGAATTTCGCCACATCATGGAGCGCGCAGTGCTTCTCACACGTGCGGACATGATCCAGGCGTCGGACCTGGGGATCCGCGATACGGCACATCGCGCTCAGCAGCTTGAAGAGATGGATCTCGATGCAGCCGAACTCTACCTGATCAATCGAGCGCTCGCCCGGCATAACGGGAACGCATTACTCGCCGCAAAAGATCTTGGCCTCAGCCGGAGCGCATTTTACCGGCGCCTGCAAAAACACGGAATCAATCTGGCCTGACGTTCGGTCCGGTTCCCAAAACCACTGGTCGGCGGTTCGCTCTTGTGCTTTGGTGAGGGTTTACCGGTATTCAACCGATGGCTGCTGAGACGATTCGCATAATTGGCGCCCGCCAACACAATTTGAAGAACGTCAGTGTCGAGTTTCCTCGGGAGCGCCTGGTCGTTTTCACTGGGATGAGCGGATCCGGAAAATCGTCGCTCGCGTTCGACACGCTTTACGCAGAGGGTCAACGCAGGTACGTGGAAAGCCTTTCGGCGTACGCCCGGCAGTTTCTCGACCAGATGGAAAAACCGGATGTTGACTTCATTGAAGGGCTTTCACCGGCGATCGCAATCGAGCAGCGCAGCTCCGTTGCGAATCCGCGTTCGACAATCGCAACAACCACAGAGATTTACGACTATCTCCGGGTATTGTTCGCGGTTGTCGGCCAGCCCCACGACCCTGCCACGGGCGAAAAAATTTACAAGCAAACTCCGCAACAGATCGTTGATCAGATCCTCGATTACACCGAAGAGACGCGCATCCTGGTGATCGCGCCAATCATCCGGAACGAAGTAGGCGAATTTCGGGACGTGATTGAGAAAATCAAGCGAGAAGGGTTTGTCCGGGTCCGAATTGATGGTGAAATTCTCGACCTCGCGCGACCAGAACCGATCCGGCTGGCGAAGTCACAGCGTCACACGATCGAAATTGTCGTTGACCGGCTCGTGATCCGGGAGGGTGTCCGGACCCGCCTTGCGGATTCAGTCGATACCGGTCTGGTGTGGGGCAAAAACCGGATCGTGGTGAGCCGGCAACGCCCTGAACAAATCGATTGGGAGGATATTGCGTACTCGACCGATTTTTGTAATCCGAAGACGGACTTTTTGTTGCCTGAGCTCACGCCCAAACACTTTTCGTTCAACAGCTTGGCCGGCGCATGCCCGGAATGCCAGGGCCTGGGATCCGAAGGATTTTTCGATCCTGAACTTGTTGTGCCGGACCATACAAGATCGCTCTCGGACGGTGCAATCGCCCCATGGCGCAAAGCCACCAAGCGAATGCAGGCCTACCACAGCGCGCAGCTGAAAGCGTTGGCGACCCAATTTGGGGTCAACCTCGAAACGCCCTACTCCGATCTGCCGCCCGAGGTAAAAAATGCAATCCTTTTTGGCACGGGCGATCGCTCAATCCAGTTTGCATTTGGCGAAAAAGTCGTCCAACGCCCATTCGACGGAGTGATCGCTCAAATGGAAAATCTCTTTCGCGAAACCGAGAGCGAGTTCACCCGGTCACGACTCAAAAGCTTTCAAGCCCGTCGAAAGTGCAAGCTCTGCGATGGAGCGCGCTTGCGCCCGGAAATCCTCGCCGTCACGATCCGCGACCTAAGCGAGCGAGAGTTGAACATTTACGATTTCTGCCGGCAGACAATCGAAGAGGCGAAGAGCTTTGTTGAAAAT
>CAZMNG010000190.1:0-7154 GCA_964567505.1 uncultured Chthoniobacterales bacterium | reverse complement strand
AGCCGGGGTAAAATCGCCCTCCGGCCCGATCAGTATGAGTGCCGAACGAGGCCGATGCCCGTGTTGATCGCGAAACGTGGCCAGGACCCTCTTGAAACTGCGCGCATCACTCTGGAGCGAAGCGATCAGCGGAAGTTCGGGCTCGTCGAACTTCGAAAAAAATTGTTTGGCAGACACCGGCGCCGTCAATTCCGGGAGCCAATTCTGTCCGGATTGTTTTGCCGCTTCGATCACTACCTGCTTCCATTTCTCCCGTTTCTTCTCCGCCTCCTCTTTGTCGAACTGCACGACCGTCCGCTCCGATAACAGTGGAACAATTTTTCCGACGCCCAGTTCCGTCGCCTTCTGGACAATCAAATCCATATGCTTTCCTTTAGGGATCGCCTGGGCGAGCGTGATCGAACAGGTGAGCGGCTCTGATCGATTCGTGATCAGCCCTTTGAGAGAAACCTTCCCATTCTCGATCGCCGTGATTTCCGCGGTGATATCAGTTCCGCGTCCATTGAACACCACGACGCGCGATCCCGGGTCCAGCCGGAGAACGTCAATGCAATGATGCGCCTCCGCGTTTTCGAGTGTGAGGTGATCGACACTCCATTGTTCTGGGGGGATATAGAACCGATGGGTGCTCACGGTACTGATCAACGGAAAAATTCTTTGGCTTTGTCAAAGAATGTCTTGTGCATCGGGCTGTTATCATCCCCGCAGGAGGAAGCAAACTCCTCAAGTTTCCGGCGTTGCTCCGAATTCAATCTCGTCGGCACTTCAACGATTACCCGGACGCGCAGGTCGCCCCGGTTTCGTGTCTCGATGTTCTGCACGCCGTGTCCACGCAATCGAAACTGGGTACCGCTCTGTGTCCCGGCCGGGATTTTGAGCATGACCTGACCTTGCAGCGTCGGGACCTTCGCTTCGCCCCCCAATGCCGCGGTCGAAAATGAAATCGGCACCTCGCAATAGAGGTCGTCCTCTTCGCGGGTGAAAATCTCGTGTTCGCGAACATGCATCACAACATAAAGATCGCCCGGCGGACCTCCGCGAATCCCCGCTTCGCCGTTCCGGGAAGATCGGAGGCGCGCGCCGTCGTCGATACCGGCAGGGATCTTCAATTTGATGCGCGCCCTTTTTTCCACTCGTCCGTCGCCCCCACAATCCCGGCAAGGATGTTCGATCACTTGTCCCGTTCCGCGACAACGCGGACAGGTCTGTGACACCTGAAAGAATCCCCGTGACGTAATGACTTGGCCGCGCCCCTGGCAGGTCGGACAGGAGGTTGCGCGAGAACCGGTTTCTGCTCCCGAACCACCGCATCGGGTGCAGGACTCGTGCTTGAGAATTTCGATCTCTTTTTCAGTGCCAAACGCCGCTTCCTCTAACGTGATCTGCAGATCGTACCGAAGATCGGACCCACGTTGCCGTCCGTTCCGATCCCTTGGAGCAGCCGCACCGAAAATCTGGTCAAAGATCCCCCCGCCTCCTTCGGAGCCGACTCCGAACACTTCGCGAAAGATGTCGAACGGATCATGGAACCCACCGCCACCGCGTGCTGCGCCGACTCCCGCACCAAAGGCAGCATGCCCATATCGATCGTAGGCAGCCCGTTTGTTCTCGTCGATCAGCGCTTCGTATGCTTCGCCGAGTTCCTTGAATTTCTCTTCTGCGGCAGCGTCTCCTGGGTTCTTATCCGGGTGAAATTTAACGGCCAGTTTGCGATAGGCCTTCTTAATGTCGTCCGTGCTTGCGTTTCGATCGACTCCTAAGACCTCGTAATAATCTCTTTTCGTAGCCATTCCTTAAGTCCCGGCGACTGCCTTTGCAGAATTCTCGCCGACTGGAGCTCCTTTTGAGACCACCACATTTGCAGGACGAATCAATCGGTCCTTCAGTCTGTACCCCTTACGCAATTGGCGAATGACAAATCCCTCAGCAACCTCCTCGTTCCATTCCTGCGCAATTGCCTCGTGCAGATTGGGATCAAAGCGCGATCCGGTGGCATCGACCGTCTCGACACCGCAACTGGTCAGAAAATCCTGCAGCTGTTTTGAAACCATGCTCATCCCGTCCAGGACAGCGGACTGGCTTCCACCAGCCCTGGCTGCCTGAAGGCCGAGCTCAAAATTATCCAGTATCGGGATCAGGCGCTCGAGAAATCCCGCGTTGGCATAGCGGATCGCGTCATCTTTCTCGCGCGCCATTCGCTTGCGATAATTGTCCAGGTCGGCGACCGACCGCAGCGCCACATCTCTGTATTTATTGAGCTCAGCCTTCAACTGAGTCATCTGTTCGTCCGCATCATCCATTTGTCCGGTTGTGGTCTCTGGTTTGGATTCTTTCACGTCGACCGATTTCTCGGGCTTCTCGTTGGCGGTGACATCGTTTGTCGCAGAGCCGGCAACCGCCGCCAGCCCCGTACCAGCCGACGCGTCCACCGGCTCATTATCATTCTTCTCGTTCGCCTGACTCATATTTTCCGGATTGCGATCAATGTTATGTCGTCGTTCTGCGGATAGTTGCCTACGAATGCTTTTAGGTCGGCAGTGACCCGATTCAGTACTCCTGGAGCTCCGTCTGCCGCGCTGGCCTGAATGGCCTCGGTCAACTTCGACATCCCAAATTCCAAACCGTTTGCATCTAGCGCCTCGGTCACACCATCCGTGTACAAAATCAAGCAGTCACCTGCTTCTAGGCGCACCTTACAGTCGCCGGTTACCCTATTGAAAACGCTCCCACTGTCAATTCCAAGCGCCATACCGGGGGGATTGATTTTCGTCACGGAGGAATCGCTTGCCCGATAGAGCAACGGCGCGTCGTGCCCTGCCCTAGCCAATACCAGTTCATTTCCCGACTTATGGGCGATCAAGTATGCCATGCTGATGAACATGTCTTCCCGAATGTCCGGGTAGAGCTGGCGGTTGAGCGACTGTAGCACGGCGGCGGCAGAGCCGCTGGAGCTGGCAACCGATCGCAATACACTGCGACACATCGCCATGATAAGCGACGCCGCCACACCTTTGCCTGAAACATCGGCGATCGCTATCCCCAAACGCTCATCGTCGACCGGAATATAGTCGTAATAGTCGCCGCTCACCCGGCTCGCCGGAATGTTCAGTCCTGCAATTTCGAATCCCTCGAAGGCCGGCGCGGAATTCGGGAGCAGAATTCGTTGAATGTCGCGGGCGACATCCAGGTCACGATCAATTCTACGCTTTTCGCTGGCTTCCGAATAAACCACCGCGTTGTAGAGGGCGAAAGCTGATTGCTCGACGATCGACTGGAAGATCAGGAAATCGGACGGCGAGAACGGCATACTCATCGGGCTGTTGGCAACGGCCAATACCCCAAGATTCTGATCGCCGTAAACAAGTGGAGCGACCATGACCGAGTCGATTTCGAGGGAAGCGTCTCGAAGCCGTTCCATGCGCGGATCCGCATCCTTGCTGGAGAGAAAGAGCGGCTCTTTGCGTTCCCAAACCGCCCCAAGCAGTCCCTCTCCAGGCTTTACCGTATGAAGCCGGATATAGTTCTGCATTGCCTGCGGTGCGCTCAAACTCTGTTGCGAGATTTGCAACGGCACTTCGACCAGGGGTGGGCAATCTTTAGAAACAAAGCTCGGGACAAGCATTTTTCCGGATCGATCGACGAGATAAAGCGAGCCGCCGTGCGCGTCGGTGATCCGGGTTGCGCCCTCTACAATGAGCCTGTGGAGATCGGATGGCCGCAGGTCGTCCGAAAACGCTTCACCCAGGCCATGGAGAAAATCGAATACCCTGTCTTCCTCGACCTGTAACTCTTCGCGGGCTCGTTTAAGCGCGTCGATCGTCCGGCGCTGCCGAAGATTAACGCCGAGAAGAATGATGGATGTGGCGACGAGTAGTCCTATGAGGAAAAAGGACCACATTGATTAAAATTATTTGGAACCGGTGCGAAGATCCTGTTTCAAATATTCGAGAACGTCTTTGAATCGCGCAAGATTTTCCGGATCGGCGTCCACTAGAGCTTCGTGGGCTTCGATCATGCACTCTGCCTGATCTTTGCGCTGGACGACCTGCTCGGGCGCCAACGGTGTCGCATCGACCGCGTCATCCGGCACTTCCGGCGCTTTCGATTCAACCTCGAATAGATTGTTTAGTCCCAGGTTACGAAGTAGATCGTTGTTGCGCTCATTTGCATTTCGCACAAGAAGCGACCCGTCCTTATATTCCCTCAGGCGCAACGCTATCCCGGCCAGCGTGCCCATGAATGTGGAGTCCATTACCGGACAGCTTAGCAGATCGACAATAAAATGGCGGAAGCCCCGCTCGAGCATCTGCTTGGAAAATTCCTTGAGCGCAGGGCTGTTCTGAAACGAGCCTTTCCCATCCACCTTGACATGGACCCATCCGCTTACTACCCCAACCAAGATGGAAGTTGATGAATTCACAAAACTTCTGAAATATATCTTCCCTGGTGTTTACGTGTCAAACTCAAGACTTTGATGGCGTCTCACCGCCAGGTCCGGGATTGGAGCAGTGCCACAATTTTTCGGTTCTCGATCAAAATCGCGCGCCACGACGTGATCGGTCCATCGGTTTCGTAGTCGTTACCGACGATCGCGAACTCAGATTCACGGCTCCCCTTCACATTCGGGTAACTTATTTCACGGGCTTGGACGTAGTTTTTAAGATTGGCTTGCCTGTACTCGAGACGAAGCGTGAGGTTCGCGGGCCGCTTTGTGCGCCAGAAAAAATCGAAATACTGTCCGGTTCGCGCCGTTGTATCTGCGCCATCGACCGCTCCCCACATCCTTCGTTTGCGCTCAAAGTCGACCATCAAATCCTTCGTCGGGATCGGCGTCGCTCCAGGCACAGGTGATGCGTTCCGAAAAATCTCAAACTTGCGGAATTCGAAATCATCACTGATGGCCAGCGGCAAAACATCCGCTTTCTCGATCGGGAGCGGGTTATCGGCTCTGACTAACGCGCTGGCGGCAACCATAGCCAGAAACGCCCCTGTGAGCAGACATTTCATGAAGACGGATCAAACTCCGAAGCTGTCAGTGTGTCAACGACGACTTTTAACCCGCGTCGCGCACGAATCCATTGGGATTTGAGCGCGATGCGAGCTAAAAATCACGCAATGTCCAAAGGCGTTACTGCGTTCGTGGAGATCGCCAGCCGGACCCCAGGGGTGTTCGGCTCAAGATTGACCGGCGGCGGGTTCGGCGGATCGACCGTATCGCTGATCGACACGGCCCGCGCGGAGGATATTATCCCCTCGATCACCGCCCAATATCATCAGATGACCGGAGCCACCTGCACCTCCCTCCTGACGGAGCCTTCCGAAGGCGCAAGAATTCTACGCTAATGAAAAGTGCGGGTTAGAGCAACTCTTCTTCGGCCTGTAACCCTGCACCTTCGCGAATTGAACGTAATCTCCTGCGCACGCCAAGCTTTGACCGCGGGCCGTTCACCAGATCCACGACAACTCCAACAACCGCGGGTGCGGTCGTTACGATCGCAAGGCAGAGCATCGCCACTGCCGCGGTGTTTCTTTTGTTTTCTGTGAATTTGTCTGCCAAAAGTATCCCAATTCCACAGCCTATCGCCGCTTGGGAGACCGTCAGCAATGCCGCGACCGGGAGCGAAATGACAATGGTCTTAAAGTTGTCGCTCGACATAAACCACTAATACTCGGTTGAGAGGTCAGCCGCGAACATTTATAAGTTCAAGCGGCTTCTTCGTTAGTCGAACAAAAATCTTGGGCGATATTCAGGCGATGTCGAATGTTTTTTATGCGCTGGTTCTGGCAGGCGGAAGTGGTGAACGGTTCTGGCCGTTGAGTCGCAGATCGACTCCGAAGCAGTTGTTGCGGCTTTACGGCTCGCATTCGCTGGTCGAGGAAACTGTCACCAGATTGGACGGGCTTGTTCCAAAGGAAAATATTCTCGTCCTGACGAACGAGGATCAGGAGGCTGCGATCCGGCGCCTTTTACCCGACTGTCCTGAAGAGAACATTCTGGCAGAACCCGAAAAACGCGACACAGCCGCAGCGATCGCACTGGGCGTTGGTCTCGTCGCAGCCAGGGATCGCTCGGCGACGATGGTGGTATTGCCTGCCGATCATCGAATCGCCGACCAAACCGCATTTCAGGCAGATTTGAAAAGCGCCGCGGACGTGGCTCAAAAAAGTGGTGCTCTGGTTACGATCGGGATCACGCCAACTTGGGCTTGCCCTGGCTTCGGATACATTGAACGAGGCGCAGAGATCGAAGGCGGCGGTGGATTCCAAGTGGTTCGCTTTCGCGAAAAGCCAAACCCAGACCTGGCAGAGATATTTGTGCGCAGCGGCAACTTTTATTGGAACTCCGGGATATTCGTCTGGTCCGTGAATTCGATTTTAACGGAGTTTAACCGTCATGCACCCGATCTAGGGACGTTCGTCGCGGCAATTCGAAATTCTCCGAACCCAAAAAGCGTCATCACCGAGCGTTTCCGGCATTTGCGAAAGACGTCGATCGATTACGCGATTATGGAAAAAGCCAGCCGCGTCGTCGTCAAGCCGGCGACATTCGACTGGGACGACGTCGGTAGCTGGACCGCCCTGGCGAAATACCTGGATCAGTTCCCGGCAGATAATGCCGCCAACTGTCCGGTAACCCTCGAAGCCGCAACAAATAACATTGTCTATTCCGAATCCAAAACCCACGTCGCGCTCCTTGGTGTAAGCGATTTGGTCGTGGTCCAAACGAGCGACGCAATCCTGGTTTGCCATAAACACGAGGTCGAAAAGATTAAGAAATTGGTTCAACTCCTTCCCGAACGGCTTCAATGAACATCCGTTGGCTAGGTATCGATCACGGAAACAGCCGGATCGGTCTCGCGATCTCCGACGAGCTCGGGTCGTTTGCACATCCTTACCGGACGTTGCAGGCGGGCAGAAATGCCGCAGCCGAAATCCAGGCAATTCTCAAGCAGGCGCGGATTGGTGGAATCGTTATCGGATTGCCAAAGAACATGGACGGCACGCTGGGCTCGTCTGCGGAATCGGCGAAATCATTCGGACAAAAGCTTGGCGAACTCGTGCCGGAGGTGAAGATCGTATTCTGGGACGAACGCCTGACGACTCGAGAAGCGCAACGCGCCCTGCACGCCGCTGGAAAGAACGCGAAGCAAAGC
>CAZMNG010000189.1:0-7214 GCA_964567505.1 uncultured Chthoniobacterales bacterium | reverse complement strand
CCTTGCCCCGTTACCAACTCCCTAACTGATGAACAAATTGACTGTAAGCGTCGTTGGGGGCGGCGCCGGTGGCCGACTCAGTCTGGATGCCGCCGCTCGCTCCGAACATTTTGAACCCGTGGCGCTCGCGGATCTTCGTCCCGAGGTCGGTGCCGAGCTGCACAACAAATATCCGTTCCTTCAGACCTTTACCGATTTCAGGGCAATGTTTCGCGTTTGTCCGTCGGACGTGGTTTGCGTCAGCACCTATCCACCCTCCCACGAAGAGGTCGCGCTCGAAGCGTTGAAATCGCCGCTCAAGGCGATTCTGGTCGAAAAGCCGCTCGGGCATTGTGTAAGCGCCGCCCGGCGCATACTTGAATCTGTCAAACGAAGGAATATCCCAATGGCAACGCCGCACGGATTGCTGGTGAAGCGTTGCCCGCTCGAGATCATTGAGCGTACGCAAAACGGCGAAATCGGAGCGCTGAAGCTGATCGAAATCCAATCTCCAGCCTGGGATATAATCAATGCCGGTATCCACTGGTTGAATTTTGCCGTGAATCTCAATTCCCGCGTAGCAGTCGAGTCTGTCCTGGCAGCCTGCGACAAAACAACGCGAACATTTCGAGATGGCATGCAGGTTGAAACTGTCGCGGTGACCTATGTCCAGATGGTCGACGGAGTGCGAATCGTTATGCAGACCGGCGACACCGTGCGCTCAAACGGCCATCGATCCGGAGCTACGTTTCGAATTATCGGTACGGCGGGTATGATCGAATTCTGGGGCTGGGAGCCGGATTACTATCTCATCAATGCCCACCATCCTGCGGGTAAACTGATAGCGCCAGAGGAGAAAGCGAGCTCTCTGCACCAACGGCATCTGGAAAATTTGCTGCCAATGATCGCTTCGGGCGAACCGGATTACTCGGTGCCGGAAAGTTCGCTGGCCGCACTTGAAATCTGCGAAGCCGCATATCTTTCTGCAAGGCATGGAGTTGAGATAAAGTTTCCTCTCGATCGGTTTGCAGTTCCCGGGCCGAATGACTGGGAGCCAGGCATGCCATATCTTGGCCAACCCGGCGGACGCGACGGCAGGAAGCTGGCTTGACCAAAAAGTTCTTGATGCGCTCACAACCGGCGTGGTATTGAGTGGCGCGGGTAATACGCTTTACTTAGGTGCGCTTGGCGTTCCGGCGTGGCCTGACTTTTGGGCAGCGTGTTGATCAGGAAAGGTTCTTGGCGAAAAACGTCCGCGGTCCCCCCAGCGATGTCTGACCGAAAATTATCCCCCGTTCAATCCGTAGAATTATCGCGCGATATGCCGCGGCGCCCGCTTTATCGGGCCCTGTTTTACAGGGAATCGATTTGTGCCTGGATTTTTATCGCCCCCGCGCTTCTTGGATTCACGGTCTTCTACCTCGTACCGTGCGTGCGCGCGGTCTACGTCAGCCTGACAGATTGGAACCTTCTCCGGCCGTCGAAGTTCATCGGCACAGCAAACTATTCGCGACTCTGGAGCGACCCGAACTTCTGGAACTCGATGAAGGTCACAGTGCTTTACGTGTTGTACAATATACCGATCCAGACGGTGATCGGCTTGCTATTGGCGACGCTTCTCCAACGGTTTGGTCGTTCGGTAGCGTTGCGATCGCTGATATTAGCACCGTATCTGATTGCAAACGTGATTGCGGCGATCCTCTGGTTCTGGATGCTGGATCCCCTGCTTGGTTTCTGCAACGCTCTGCTGCATTCCCTCGGATTCAGAACGATCGCCTTTTTCAGCGATCAAAACCTTGCGTTGCCGACTGTCGCCGCGGTTAACATCTGGCGCCATATGGGCTTCGTCGCGCTGCTGTTCTATACCGGTATGCAAGGAATCCCGCACAATCTCTACGAAGCAGCTCGAATCGAAGGAGCCGGACCGTGGAAGAGCTTTTGGAGGATTACATTGCCGTTGCTTAGGCCGACGCTCGTCTTTGTGCTAGTAACTAATGTTATAGGTTCGTTCCAGGTTTTTGATACAATCGCAGTCACCACGCTTGGCGGCCCGGTAAACTCAACCCGCTCGATCGTCTGGTATATTTATGAATCGAGTTTCTTGAACTTCCGCATGGGCTACGCGTCGGCTATGTCATGCGCCCTGTTCGTTGCTCTGGCGGTCGTCACCGGAGTGCAGATGCGGATCTTGCGCTCCGATAAATCGGACCTTGGATGAGCGCGATCGACAGATCCTCGCGGTCACGTGCGAACCCGGGTCGTTGGTTCGGGTTCCTGGTGCTCGCGTTGTTCGCTGCTATTTCTCTGGGTCCGATCTGGATCGCAGTTAAAACCGCGCTGAGTGATAGCAAGACGCTCTTCAGCAGCGCGAATTCCTTTCTGCCTCAGGATCCAACCCTATTCAACCTTCAGCGCGTACTCGGTTTCGTAGATCCTGCTGACCCGCGCCTGGCTCAAATGAGTTACGGGAAAATCGACTTTTTCCGTGCCTTGCTCAATAGCGCTATCTTTACAGTCCTCGCCGCCGCACCCCAGATCGTGTTTAGCGCGCTCGCGGCCTATGCATTTGCACGGCTTCGATTCGCGGGTCGCCGTCTTATTTTTTCTCTATTTCTTTCGGCCACTATGATCCCAGGCGTAGTCCTGTTTATCCCTAACTTTATCCTGATCAAGGATCTCGGGTGGCTGAATACGTTCCAGGGCATGGCGGCACCCTACGCGCTCATGACGCCGTTTGCCGTGTTCTTTTTGCGGCAGATGTTCTTGTCGACTCCGCGGGAATTGGAGGAGAGCGCGTTGATCGACGGCGCGTCGTACGTATCGATTTTCTTTCGGATCGTATTACCGATTCATCGATCCGCTCTTGCGACTCTGACAATCATCATTTCATTGTCGGCTTGGAACGATTTTTTCTGGCCTTTTCTGATCGGTCGCTCCGAATCGGTGCGGGTAATGTCCGTTGCCATTAACGCCTTCCGACAGCAACAAGCAGGCGGAACACCCGATTGGAGCGGGCTAATGGCCTGCACCGTTCTTGGAATCGTTCCGATCGCCGTTCTGCTTGTGCTGTTCGGGCGCAAAGTGGTCGAATCCTTTCAATATAGCAGTCCAAAATAGTAAAGACTCAGAAAGTCTCCAATCATGAACACGAAACAGATCGTGAGCGTCATGCTGGCTGCCGGGATCGTTAGCGGGATTCCCGTCCACGCCGCAACGGAAATTGACTACTGGTTATGGGACAACAACCAGCTGCCGTCTTACAAAGCCTGCGCTGAAGCTTTCGAAAAGCAAAATCCGGATATCACTGTCAGGATCACTCAAACAGGCTGGTTTGATTATTGGACGGCGCTAAGCACCGCGTTCGTTTCCGGCACCGCGCCCGACGTATTCTGGGACCATCTGTCGCGATATCCCGAATTTGTCGGAAACAACCTCCTCCTGGATCTGGCGCCGCTCATTGCGCGCGACAATGTGCCGACGGGAATCTACGTCGGAGGCCTGGTCAAAGTCTGGGGCCGCGGTGCAAAACAGTATGGTCTTCCCAAGGATTGGGATACGATCGGAATCGTTTACAACCAGGCGATGCTCGACCGGGCCGGGATCGACCCCAAGTCTCTCTGGGATTTGACTTGGAATCCGAACGACGGTGGCTCTTTCGGTAACTTAATCGCTAGACTCGCCCTTGACGGGAAAGGCAAGAACGGTCTTGACGCAGGATTCAACCGTCAAGACCTTATGCAGTACGGGTTGTTGGTCAATGGCCAATCAGACGGACTTGGCCACGAGGAATGGGCTAGTTTCGCGGCTTCTCTCGGTTGGAACTACAGCGCCGGACCTTGGGCAACCCATTTCAACTACGATGATCCAAGGCTGATCGAAACGGTTCAGTGGTTTGCCGACTTGAGCCTGAAAAAGAACATCATCGTCCCGGCGAAGGACGCGCGCCAGGCTGCAGCGACCGGACTTTTTGCGGCGCAGAAAGGTGCTCTTGCAATCACCGGTTCCTGGCTGGTCCACTGGTTCACGGAGAACTGCAAGTTTGAAATCGGATTTGCACCCCTTCCAAAGGGTCCGGTCGGGCGGAAAAGTGTCATTAACGGTTTGGCGGATTCGATCTGGGTCGGAAGCAAGCATCAGGAAGAAGCGTGGAAATGGGTAAAATTTTTGGCCTCGCCCGAGGCCCAGAAGATTGTCGGCGGATATGGCGTTGTGTTTCCGGCGATCCCGGAAGCCGCGGAGATTTCCGAAAAGCGCATGGCCGAGAAAGGCGCTGACGTATCGGCTTTTGTCGAGGAGGCGAAGGAGCCGCAGGGAACGTTTTTCCTCCCGATCAGCGAGCATGGCAGCGACGTTGTCCGAATCTTGCGAGCTAATTTAGATGCGATATTTCTCGAAGGTGCAGATGTCGAGACAACCCTCAAAGCCGCCAACAAGGAAGTGAATTCGTTGTTTGAATGACTCAAGAAACTGCCGGGGCCATCGGCGGCACCCCGGTATGTAACCAGCCAAAAAATACCCCCCCAAAAAAACATATGCGACATTGGAGCAAATTTGTACTGGCCGGCAGCCTCCTTGCTGCCATACCCGCGCAAGCGGTGACCGAGATCACTTATTGGTTATGGGACGAGAACCAACCGCCGGCTTACCAGGCGTGCGCCGACGCATTCGAAAAGCAGAACCCGGACATTAAAATCAAAATTACGCAGACCGGCTGGATGGACTACTGGAATGCACTCAGTACGGCATTCGTATCTGGGACTGCGCCCGACGTCATAACGGACCACTTGGCCAGGTACCCGGAATTCATCCAGAACAATCTGCTTGTTGACCTCACCCCTCTGATCGCTCGCGATAATGTGCCGACCAACATTTACTTCGGCGGCCTCGTCAAAGTGTGGGGTAGAGACGGGAAGCAGTATGGTCTGCCAAAGGATTGGGATACAATCGCGGTCGTTTACAACAAAGCGATTCTGGACAAAGCCGGCATTGATCCGAATTCTCTCTCAAACTTGACTTGGAATCCGAAAGATGGCGGATCTTTCGGCCAGCTGATTGCCAAACTCAGCGTCGACGCGAATGGCAAGACCGGACTCGACGCCGGCTTTGATCCGAAAAATGTTAAGCAGTACGGGCTGATCATTAACGGGGCACCGGACGCGTTTGGCCAAGTGGAATGGAGCCATTTAGCGGTATCGAATGGTTTCAAGTTTTACGATGGACCCTGGGCTAAACATTTTTACTACGATGACCCCAAACTGGCTGAGACGATCCAGTGGATCGCCGATATGGAGCTCAAGAAAGGCTTGATAGTCCCCGCGAAGGATGCGCGGCAGGCTGGACCGGACGCGCTATTCGCCGGCCAGAAAGGAGCGCTTGCGTTCCTTGGTTCCTGGGACGTTCATTGGTGCCAGGAGAACTGCAAATTTGATATCGGGTTCGCCCTGCTGCCGGCGGGCCCCGTCGGGCGCAGAACGATGTTTAATGGTCTTGCGGACTCAATATGGGTCGGAAGCAAACATCAGGAAGAAGCCTGGAAATGGGTAAAATTCCTGGCTTCTCCGGAGGCCCAGAAGATTGTTGGCAGCTTCGGCGTAGTGTTTCCCGCCGTTCCCGAAGGGACTGAACTCGCAAAGGAAGCGATGGCGAAAAAAGGCCTGGATGTGTCAGCTTATGTCAACGAGGCGAACGATCCGAATGCGACCTTCCTCTTTCCGATCACGGACCACGCGACCGATGTCCAGCGGATCATGCGAGAAGCATTCGACTCGATTTTGCTGAATGGCGAGGATGTGTCCAAAACGCTCAAGTCGGCCAATGATCAGGTAAATGCTTTATTCGACTAGACGATTAGCAGGAAGTGCCTTCCGGCCGGCTCGAACATGCCTTCGGCGGAATATTCAGATTGCTTTCGGCAGGTTTGGACCGGCGCCGGCCGCAGAAGGCCGGAGACGCGAGGTTCGCTGAATTTAGCCACGAATGACTCGGCGCATCACTAGCTGCGACATAGCGCGAGCGGCGCGTGTCTCGCAGACGACAGTGTCGTTTGTTCTAAACAACACCGAGGGCACCAGTATCAGTGCTCAAACCAGGGCCCGTGTATTGAGCACTGCTCGGGCTCTTGGATACGTTCCGAATTCGGCCGCACGCACGCTTGGAAGCGGGAAGAGTCGTACGCTCGGTTTGGTCCTTGCACATGGTGATCTGATGAGTTTTGATGCCTTTGCTCCGCCTTTAATGTTTGCAATCAGCCGTGTCTGTAACGCGCGCGGATACAAATTACTCGTCGACGCCGTCGCGCCCGGCGCAAAGCGCGATGCCTATTTCGACCTGACCCGGAGTAAAAGCATTGATGCGCTCATCGTGCTCAACTCCAATTTAGAAGATGAAGCGCTAATACGGCTGATCGAATCCAATTTCCCTGTGATTCTGTTCGGGTCTGTCGGTCACCCGAACGAAAATTCAATCTGTCCCAATACCTGGCAAGCTGCGGAGCGAGCCACGCAGCACCTGATCGAATTGGGCCATCGTCGAATTGCGCATATTACCTACGCCCCGGCTCGATACGTCGGTTCGACCGAGCGGCTTAAGGCTTATCAAAGAGCGCTCGATCGAGCGAAGTTAACGCTTGACGACAAACTGGTAGCGTTCGGCGATTTCAGCATGGAAAGCGGCTATCTCGCGATGCGCGAGATCCTTCGTAGAGGAAAGCCTCCAACGGCGGTATTTGCAGGAAACGACACAATCCCCGTGGGTGCGATCGCTGCCCTGCGTGAAGCTAATCTCTCTATTCCAGGCGACGTCGCGGTCGTAGGATTTGATGACCTTCCAATCGCAGCATACACGAGCCCGAAACTGACGACAGTGACCACCCAGGCGGCAGTTCAGGGCGAACAAGCCGCACTGGCGGCGATCGATTTGCTCAATGGTCAACGAATTGGAAGAAGGGACTGCAACCTTTCATTGGAATTGATCGTCCGGGATTCCTGCGGGGCCAGATTGTTACAGAACGCGCCAGGTAGACCAATCTGCCAGCCATGAGCAACATGAAGAGTTATCATGCGAACGCCAACGGCGGGAAATGGGAATGGTCACGGCGAATCGGTGGGTGGAGAGGTTCGCAGGCGTTTCTGACGGTTATTTTTCTGGTTTCATTCTCTTTGTCCGGCTGGGCCCAGTTACTGCTTAACCTGACTACAACCTACAACGATCCAACTAAGGTCTACGTGACGTTCCAA
>CAZMNG010000188.1:0-7216 GCA_964567505.1 uncultured Chthoniobacterales bacterium | reverse complement strand
CGGGTTCGCCATCTGCCGGTCCTGGAGGGGACGAAGATGATCGGGATTGTCTCGATCCGTGACGTAATGAAGTGGCTCATCTCGGCGCAAGCCGAGGAAATTGAGCGATTCGGCTATTAAATTCGAGGAGGGCGATCGGAATTTTTGGGGCTTTTGCCGGCGAGGCGCGGCATTGAAAGGAAAAAATATGAGTGCTACTGACGGCGGACGATTTCCCGCAGGCTCGCAAGCGGATGGAGGAGTTTGTCGAGACGTTCAACCGCACGAGCAATCAGACGATTGATCTGTTCGAGAAAACGCTGGGCGTTTACCAGGCCACCTCGGTGCCCGACGCGCAGCGCCGCGTGCAGGACGTGATCGATGTGGTCGAGCGCGGAAGAGGCGAGAAAATTCGATTCGTGCATCACGAAGCCCTCCGTTTCCGTTCGACTAACTGTAGAATCAACGGTGTCAGAATAAGCTGCATGGCCAAGTCGAGCTTGCCGCCGGGTATAACAATCGAGTTCCTTCGGGACATGAAGCTCTGGGAAATCATTGATAGCAGATAGGGAAAATCAAATCCGCGCGGCTTACTAAAGCGGATCACAACCATGGACTCATCAGGCGTCGGTATATAGCGAGCGATGAACGGGTTTGACGTGTCCACGGTTGGCACACGTTGAAAATTGATGTCGGTTTGCGTGAATTGCGGGCAGATGAACTCCACGTAGTCCGGCATCCGGCGAAGGATTGTGTCGGTCACCGCTTCACGAGAGTGCCCCCGCGCCGTCCGGTCACGGTGAATCTTCTGGATCCATTCAAGGTTGATCACCGGCACAACGCCGATCTTGAGATCGATATGCTGCGCAATGTCGACTTTCTCTGTGACAACGGCGCCGTGCAGCCCTTCGTAAAACAGCACATCGGTATTTTCGGGCAAGTCCGCCCACTCCGTGAAGGTACCCGGTGGGGCGCCAAAAAGATCACGCTCCTCGGCGTCGTGCACGTAATGTCGCGTACGCGCCTTCCCACTCTCGCCGTAGCTTCTGAACGTCTCCGCCAGCTCTTTCAGCAGATTCGCTTCGGGACCAAAATGGCTGAAATGGGCGTTGCCCTTAGTTGACTCCTCATCAATAATCGCCTGCATTTCCTTCCGATCGTAACGATGGTAGGCATCGCCTTCGATAAAGACCGCCGTAACGTTCTCACGTAGAAAGATCTCCTCGAATGTTTTCCTGGTTGAGGTCGTGCCCGCTCCCGAAGAACCGGTCACCGAAATGATTGGGTGCTTTTTTGACATCGTCGGTGTTTGCTCCGATTAGAACCGCAGTAAACCCCGTCGCGTGAATAGCGGGGCGCTCTCGGCAGAGAATTGCGGATCCGTGTGATAGCGAACAATTCGATGCACCACATCGAACGAACCAAACACAAAGGGGGTGCGCGCGTGGAGCTCGATCGGTCGCAGGTCTAGGATGCGTTGCACCGTGTCAGTTGCGGCGCCGCCTGCCTGTTCAATCAAGAACGAAATCGGATTCGCTTGGTTAATGAGGCGATGTCTACCGGCGACGTAGCCACTCCGTTCATCGGCAGGGTAAAGAAAAACGCCGCCGCGTGCGAGAATGCGGTACGCTTCTGCGACGAGGGAGGCGACCCAGCGCATGTTGTAGTCTCGGGCCAATGGTCCTTCGAGTCCTGTTACGCAGTCGTCGACGTAAGCTCGAACGGAATCTCCCCAATGGCGATAATTCGAGGAGTTGATCGCGTATTCCGCCGAGTCCTGGGGAATTGAGACTTTCGGGATTGCGAGCCGGAACACACGGGTGTCGCGGTCAAGAGTGAAAATGTGCACACCATCGCCCAACGTCAATGCCAGGGAAGTCTGGGGCCCGTAGATAAAGAATCCGGCGGCGATCTGGTCGTGGCCAGGCCGCAGAAAGTGCTCTTCCGGTCGCGTCGCTTTGATGGCTGCAGGGAGAATAGAGAATATCGTCCCGACCGAAACCGCAGTATCGATAATTGAGGAGTCGTCGATCGGATCAATTGCAACAACCAAAGGAGCGGCTGGATCCAAAACGAGGGGGCAAAAGAGTTCCTCAGAGAGAATTGCGGCGACCGGAGAGCCCCGAAGAGAATCGATAAACATCTCCTTCGCGAGAACGTCAACCTTCTTTTGGACGTTGCCGTCGGGGTTCTCGGTCCCGGCGGCGGCGCCGACCCCTCCCCAGAGTTGTCCAAGCGAAATGACCCGCGCGACTTCGATCGCGTCGGAGGCTATCCGGTGAATTACGGCCCCTGCCGCCGCCAACGTGTCATCACCCCGGCCCGACGTGGTGAGAAACGCATCGAGATCAAGATTACACGCTGCTGCCGCTGACATTTTTGTCCAGAGTTTCTGATTGACATTCGCGTTACAAGACCGGTCGCCGAGTTCCCGATTAAGCCCGGTTACGCGCTTTGAAATTAACAACTTGGTAAAACAAAGTAAATTGAATATAATTTGTTTTCTATTCAAATAAATTTGGAACCGGGCCAATGCATAATCTGACGTTCAGGCAACTGGAAACGGTCCGCGAGGTGGGCAGGTGTGGCACCATGACTAAAGCCGCAGAAACCCTCTGCGTAACGCCAGCGGCTCTGACTTCTCGGGTCAAACTGCTTGAGGAGGGCCTTGGGCTTCAACTGTTCGAACGTTTCGGGGGCCGTTTGCGGCTGACGGAGGCCGGCAAGGAGGTCGTTGCCGCAGCCGCTCGTATCGACAATGTCATCGCTGACCTCGTCGAAACGCTTCAAGGTACAAATGGAATGATGGGAGGGCGCATTCGCATTGGCGTTGGGTCGACCGCAAAATATTTTGCCCCCCGGCTCATCGCAGCGTTCATGAAACAACACCCGCAGACCGATCTTAGGCTTTCGATCGGCAATCGGAGAGACATTGTTTCTTTGCTGCGCGAATACGAGATCGACATCGCTTTGATGGGGCGCCCTCCGGAGGACTTTAGCGTAATAAGTGAACCCATCGGACCGCATCCTCATGTAGTTATCGCGCCGCCCGATCATCCTTTAGCCCGTAAGGCCCGGATCGCAAAGACCGAGCTAGCCGATCAGAATTTCATCGTGCGTGAGGAGGGCTCCGCAACCCGGAGTATGTTCGACAACTTTTTCGCCGGACTGGCGATGCCTTCTTATAAAGTCAGATTCGAGATCGGCTCGAACGAAACCATTAAACAGGCGGTGATGGCAGGACTTGGTATCTCGCTCATCTCTGCGCACACTATTGAGGCGGAGGTTGCGAGCGAGCGGATGGTCATTCTCAAAATGGAGGGCCTCCCGATAATGCGGAAGTGGTTCGCGATGCACCGCGCGGACCGAGTGCTGTCGCCGGCCTGCCGCGCCATGTGGACATTCATGGTGAACAAAGGCCGGGAATTCTTACCCCGGGCCGAAGTTGGATAGGGTACGGGTGTTTGCTGCTCAGTGCGCGAGTGCCTGGCGAGTCCGCTAGATCATTGAAAATCCGGTGGCCGTGCCGCCAGGGCTTTTGTCTCTTCGGCAAGTTGTACACCCTTGTCACCAATCGCAGGTCAATCGCAGCAGCGATGCGGCCAATTGAGGCGGTTTGGATGTTCAATTTTTTTAAAAATAAATTAAATTAGATTCAATTTACTTTGCGCTGGGTGGAACTAGTTTTGGTCACGCTTATGAATGCGACCGTGAGAACACTGGAACGAAAGTCGACCAACACGCTAGGGACAAAGCAAACGACCGTTACGGGCAAGGACCGTTACAAGGCCGGCGTGATGGAGTACAAGAAAATGGGCTATTGGGAGCCGGACTATGAACCGAAGGATACCGATATCATTGTCCTGTTCCGAGTCACTCCACAGGATGGCGTCGATCCGATCGAGGCAGCGGCCGCAGTCGCGGGCGAAAGCTCAACGGCCACTTGGACGGTTGTCTGGACGGACCGGTTGACGGCATGCGAGAAGTACCGCGCGAAATGCTATCGCGTAGACCCGGTACCGAATGCTCCCGGTTCTTACTTCGCCTTTGTTGCCTATGACCTCGATCTATTCGAACCGGGTTCAATCGCCAATCTTACAGCCTCGATTATCGGCAATGTCTTCGGTTTCAAACCGCTGAAGGCGCTCAGGCTCGAAGATATGCGGCTTCCCGTCGCCTATGTGAAAACTTTCGATGGGCCTGCGACCGGGATTGTGGTGGAGCGTGAGCGACTCGACAAGTTCGGTCGTCCACTCCTAGGCGCCACGATTAAGCCGAAGCTCGGTCTATCCGGACGTAATTATGGGCGCGTAGTCTACGAAGCGCTGAAGGGTGGCCTGGACTTCACCAAAGACGATGAGAACATCAACTCGCAGCCTTTCATGCACTGGCGAGACCGCTTTCTCTACAGCATGGAAGGAGTCAACCGCGCTCAGGCCGCCACCGGCGAAGTCAAGGGGAGTTATCTCAATGTCACCGCCGCTACCATGGAAGACATGTACGAGCGCGCCGAGTTCGCCCAGGAGCTCGGTTCAGTGATCGTCATGATCGATTTGGTCATCGGCTATACCGCGATTCAGTCTATGGCGAAGTGGGCGCGCCGTAACAACATGATCCTGCATCTGCATCGCGCCGGTCACGGGACTTACACGCGCCAGAAGAACCACGGTGTATCGTTCCGTGTCATCGCCAAGTGGATGCGTCTTGCGGGCGTTGACCACATTCATGCCGGGACGGTGGTCGGGAAGCTTGAGGGCGACCCAAACACCATTCGCGGTTATTACGATATCTGCCGCGAAGGCTTTGTGCCGCAAAAACTCGAGAATGGTATCTTTTTCGACCAAGATTGGGCATCGCTGAGGAAACTGATGCCCGTTGCCTCAGGTGGTATCCATGCGGGTCAGATGCACCAGCTTTTGGATCATCTCGGTGAGGATGTCGTTCTACAGTTCGGAGGCGGCACGATCGGCCATCCGATGGGCATCGCCGCCGGCGCAACGGCGAATCGGGTCGCGTTGGAAGCCATGATCTTGGCCCGCAACGAAGGCCGCGACTTTTTAGCCGAGGGTCCCGACATCTTGCAGGCGGCAGCCAGGCATTGTCTCCCCCTCAGGCAGGCGCTGGAAATCTGGAAGGACGTCACTTATAATTACGCCGCCACGGACACACCCGATTTTGTTCCCACCCCTAACCTCGCAGTCTAAGTTGGAGCCACTATCATGCGAATAACGCAAGGCTGTTTTTCTTTCTTGCCCGATCTCACGGACGATCAGATCCGGGCACAGGTGCAGTATTGTATCGACAAGGGATGGGCGGTGAACATCGAGTTCACTGATGATCCGCATCCCCGTAATACCTACTGGGAGATGTGGGGCTTGCCGATGTTTGACATCAAAGACGCCGCCGCGGTGATGATGGAACTTGCGGATTGCCGAAAGACGTATGGAAACCTTTACATCCGGATTTCAGCCATCGATTCCACTCACGGTTGGGAATCGGTAAGGATCTCTTTCATAGTTAATCGACCTGAAGAGGAGCCGGGCTTTCGACTCCAGAGGCAGGAATCCAATGGACGCAACATCCGTTACACGACGCACCCGTATGCCACTGATCTACCGGAGGGCCAGCGCTACGTTGTGCGCTCGGCTAACTCGAGCAAAAACTCCCGATGAGCGAAACGCCGAAATCCTACGGCCATCCCGGCATCACAGATCCTGTGGACGAACGGCCGAGTGGTACGGAGTCGTTTCGGATTCCGTCTGACCTCATAAAGCAGTCGGATTCCGATCTGTCCAACGTACAGATTGATCTGGCCAAGGAGCTGGCGGAGGCTGGCATCGATGATGTGTTCAAAATCCTCGACCAGGAACTCATCGGGCTCACTCCCGTCAAGACGCGCATTCGCGAGATCGCTTCACTGCTTTTAGTGGAGCACCTGCGGCGCAAACTTGGTTTGTCTGGCGAAGCGCCGACGCTGCACATGTCCTTCACCGGCAATCCGGGCACCGGCAAGACGACGGTCGCCCTGCGGATGGCCGAGATTCTCCATCGCCTCGGTTTCGTCCGGAAAGGTCATCTGGTCTCGGTCACTCGCGACGACCTCGTCGGCCAGTACATCGGTCACACCGCGCCCAAGACCAAAGAGATTTTGAAGAAGGCCATGGGCGGCGTGCTATTCATCGACGAAGCCTACTATTTGTATCGTCCGGAGAACGAGCGCGACTACGGTCAGGAGGCGATCGAAATCTTGCTGCAGGTAATGGAAAACCAACGCGGGGACCTTGTCGTTATTCTCGCCGGCTATGTCGAGCGTATGGAGAAGTTTTTCGCGAGCAATCCCGGGTTTCGTTCGCGCATTGCTCATCATATCGACTTTCCCGACTATGATAATGACGAACTGCTGGCTATCGGCGAACTGATTCTTGCCAAGCAAAGCTATAAGCTAAGCCAGGCGGGACGCGACGCCTTGGCCCGTTACATCGTAGCCCGTAAGACGCAGCCTCATTTCGCTAACGCTCGCTCCATTCGCAATGCCCTTGACCGCGCTCGTCTGCGCCAGGCGAATCGTCTCGTTCGTGGCGCTGGGAGTAGCAAGATCACCGGAGAGGATCTCACGATAATTGATGCTGCTGATCTGTTGGCAAGTCGTGTGTTTGGACTGGAAGCAGCGATGCAGTCCTCGCTGAGCGAGGAAACGGAGAGTAACTTTAACTGAGCCGATTCTGACTGCCCCGTCGATCCTTGCGGCCGATAGATGGCTAGCGTAACGATCTGTCCGGCGACGCCCGAGAACGTGCTGAGCTATGTGCTCGATAAGGTTGACCTTGTGCTAGTGATGACGGTTAACCCAGGCTTCGGGGGTCAGTCCTTCATCACTGAGCAAGTTGAAAAGATCAGGCGTATCCGTGCCATGATAGCCAATCGCCCAATCCGCCTCGAAGTTGATGGGGACGTCCATTCCGAAACCACCCTCCCCTCGCCTCACCTAGTTGCAAAAGTCTTGCTTCCTGGAAATTGAATAAACCCCGTAACTTACTGCACATAACGGCTGCGCCTTTCTTGCGCGCAGCAGTGCTGAGAACCAGGCGTAAGTCTTCCCGACAGGGCGCTCGTTCGCGGGCGCGGGCGCGATTGCAGGCCAATCGATGTGCAGATTCCGACAAGTCATGGAAAGCACCGAATGGAGTCATGCGCCAAGCTAACACTCATAACAAGATTTTCCCTGCGTTATCGTCTT
>CAZMNG010000187.1:0-7221 GCA_964567505.1 uncultured Chthoniobacterales bacterium | reverse complement strand
TTTCGATTTAGCGACGGGCGAATTGAGGGAAGTAACGCCGAAGGACGAACATGCCGCCCAAACCGTGGAAGATTTGGGAAAGCTGAAACAAGCCGTGTGAAGCATCATTATGATCGCGTTCAATGAATGGCCGGCATAATTGGATAAGATAAAGACTTATTTCGTTAGAGGCTTTTTGACGCCGAAGGAGCCCAGCGGGAATAAAGTGTCGAGCTCAGCATTAGAAGTCGTGCTCTCCCGCGGACGGAGGATCCAGGTGCGGCCCGGATTTGACGCCCCGACGTTGGAAGAACTCATTGCGTTGCTGGAAAGGACCTAGGAAGCGGTGTTTGGAATCGGACCGGCGACCCAGGTCTATCTGGCGGTGGGAGCCACCGACATGCGAAAAGGCTTCAACGGATTGCACGGACTGGTGCGTGATCGACTCGAACTCGAGCCAACAAGTGGGCATCTGTTTTTGTTCTGCAATGGAGCGCGCAATCGAGGGTACTAGAGAGATTCGTGTAATTTTATACGCTAAGGACGACCCTTTTTGCGAAACGGCGTCGGCGGACGAGCTTTCGATCGAGGATGTACTGGCCGTAGAGCACGACGTTATCCCACTCGATGGGGCTGACGTGTTCCAGCAGGGAGAGATCGATTCCATTGGCGATCGGGTCGCACTCTCTCAGGACCCGGGAGATTTCGCACGCTTGCCAGTAGACGATGCACGCCAGGATCAGGTTCAGACAGCTGCAGGTGTTCATCTGCTCCCAGAGCTCGCGGGCGTTGATCCGGCCGCGCCGCCCGTAAAAGACGTCCCTGGCCAAGGCGCGGAAACTCGCCCATGCCATCGAGGACGTCGACAATCAGGTCGCGTTGATCCGAGCGCGGGTTGCCACCTGGGAGCAAGAAAAGGCTACTCTGGTGCTCGCTCAGCAGGAGTTTGACCGCGCTGAACGCTGCTCGCAACGAAGGTAGTGAGCTAAGAGGAATATGACGAAAGACGCGCAGCACTCGATGTCGCCAAAGCGCAGGTGGCACAGGCGCTGGAAGACGTTTACCAGCGCGCGTCGCGCTTGGGCTGCCGGCCCAACCACCCGCAGGAACGAGCTTGGGCGATGTGCCGGCAGAACTCGACGAGACGTTCTCTTCGGTTCGCCAGGCGCAGGCCGATTTGCGCCAAAGCGCTGCACAGCTGGGCGTTTCACTATCCTCTTACAATCTGACACCCAGGCAAATGTTGGAGGAGTTCCACCGACGCGATCCTACCGGCGACCTGGATCGAATCTATGCCGTCTTCTGCCCCACACGTCAGAGCCATCGATTACGCAGCGCCGACCTCTAAATGACTCCCTCTGCTATGAGGTTATCACGTTTACGACCGTTGGCTACGGCAACATAATCCCGGCTACTGCACAAGGGAAACTTCTCGCTATCTGCACCGCTCTGCTTGGTTCCACACACGGTGTGACGTTTGTGGCCCTAGTTCTTCAGGCTTTGACCCAGCACCCAGCTGGCAAAGGTCAAGAATGATCGAACGACACCATTCTCGCTGGTCAGATGGGTTACACTGTGAATTCGGCTTTATTCGCTCCGCGTCGACAAGATTGGGCATGCCTCTCCCATGACTATACGCTTCAACTGCGTTCTCCTTTGCATCCTGCTTTCCGGCTGCGTTTCACTGGTCAAGATTTCTTATCCGCCGGAAGCTGTGATTCATCCGACATTCGACCAGCCGTATACGATCTGGCGGCGCGAGCGCGTACAAGTCGAGTGGACACCTTCTTTGCATGCGGAATCGTCCAAATACTTAGCGAGGCCCAATCAGATGCTCCTTGCAGACTCGATCATCCAAAGAGGCCTCGACCACGAGTACAAAACAGCGGGCAAGGGTACACCAATCGTTGTTTTCACGAAAAATCCGGAAAATACACCGGAGGACAAACATTATCCGGCAATCGGCATTGCGCTTGGGATAACTGCCGTCAAAGAAGAACGTCAAGGGCGAGTGCCTGTGCTCAAGCTTTATGACTCGTTCGATCCCGTCGTTGTGCGATCCGCGACCGGTCCGGATCCGATCGCAGCCAATTACACGGCCACTTTAGCGGTATTCTATTCGCACGCCCGAAAAGTGGCAGGAAGCGCCGCAGCATCCTTCCTCAGACCCGACAATCCAAGGATCGCTACTGGCATCTACCTGATTCATCCGTACGATCCCAATAAGGTTCCGATCCTGTTCATTCATGGCCTGATTTCTTCTCCGATTTCGTGGCAGAACCTGATCAATGACCTCTGCTCGGACCCGAAAATTCTCGAGCACTATCAACCGTGGGTTTTCCTCTATCCGACCGGAGAACCGGTCCTTGAAAGCGCCGCGCAACTTCGCGACGACCTGCAAGTGACGCAACGCTTATTTGATCCGAAAGGCACCGCGACTCCTTCGCCCCATGTCGTGGTCATCGCTCATAGCATGGGAGGACTCCTTGCGCACACCTTGGTATCAGACTCTGGTGAGAATCTCTGGAATGTGTTTGTGACCAAGCCGCTGAACAGTTTATCCCTCTCAGCCGACGAAAAAAATACACTCCTGGAATACTTCTTTTTCCGGCATCAGCCGGCTATCGATCGGGTCATTTTTCTTGCGGTGCCACATCGTGGCAGCCGGCTTGCGGCCGGCCTTGTTGGCAGTGTCGTTAACCGGCTTATTGAGCACTCCAAAAGCCCGGCCCAAGCGATGAAAGAATTGGCGACAGAATACCCCAGCATCCTGGATCCCTACTTTGCCAAGGAGAATGCGCGCGGTGGACCGACGAGCTTGTTTTGGCTTGCGCCAAACCCTTTGCTTGACAGTCTGGCTGCGTTACCAATCAAAGTTCCGTTCCACAGCATCATAGGAAATCGCGGTATAGACAAAGGAACTAATAGCACTGATGGTGTTGTCGACTATGAAAGCTCCCATTTGGAAGGCGCAGAATCCGAAAAGATCGTCCCGGCGGGCCACGATCTAATAGCAAATCCGGCGACCGTCGCCGAAATCAAACGGATCTTGGAGGAGAACATCGCGGGAGGGGATAGGCACCGACCAATGTAGTCGAACTGATCCGGTCCCTACGTGCAAAAGGACCTGGGGCGGAGCCAGCTAAAAGTCGGAACGCCGTCTGGAAGTTCTCCAACTCGGCTGAGTGCTGGAACAGAGATGCCTTTCCCAACCGCTATTTTGCCAAGACAACTCGAGAAATATTCCAGTTTCAAATACTGACTCACAGCCTAGGGAACTATAGGTTGGCGGTTCGAGCCCGTCCGGGTGCATGCCTCGGGCCGAGGTACTTTGCCAGTTTCGAACCGAGGGGGCTTAGCCACTTCTAGCCACTTTGTAGGTGCGAAGAAGGGCGAGGTCGTCATTTTCAATCGTCAATGGTAAAGGGCACATCGGAGGTTTGACTTCCCGAAGCGTCAACGGGAAAAACCTGGTTGTTTGTTTGGACCTTGGCAGATTCAACCGTGAGGAGAAACCCGCCTCTCAGGACGTTGGAATCATTGAATGCCCAGCTCTCATCAACTAACGCCGAGGGGCAAAAAAGATGATCGCCGCGTTCCGGGATCTCTCAACGCGTTCTATAATGATCAAATCCTGGAGACCTCCGTTCGCTGGTATCCGAGAAAACTGAACACGAGACGGAAAATTCAGAAGAAGGCCGCGTAGCCCCGGTTTGAAATACTCTCCAAGTTATCCGAACAGCCTTTGGCTCATCTGCACGAGTTCGGCCAAAGACTTCGCACCCATTTTCTGCATGATGTGGCTCCGATGCACCTTCACTGTTTTTTCCGCAGTCCCGATTTCGCTGGCGATCTGCTTGTTGAGCATCCCTTGTACAACCCGCCCCATTACTTCGCGCTCCCGCGGCGTGAGCGATTCATATTGCCGGCGCAAATGCGCCAGCTTTGCCCGTCGCAAGCGCGCAACCCGGTCAGAATCGATGGCTCGACGGACTGCGTCTAAAAGCTCCTGTTCGCGGAATGGCTTAGTCAGAAATTCGACTGCGCCGGACTTCATGGCTTGAACCGTCATCGGGATGTCGCCGTGACCGGTGATGAAAATGATCGGGATTTGTGCGTCCGTTTTGAACAATTGCCGCTGCAGGTCGAGTCCACTTAGGTGCGGCAGCCGGACATCGAGTATGAGACAAGAAGGCACGTCCGGTGGATGACTTCGCAAGAATTCCTCCGCCGAGTTGAAGCCCTGGACATCAAAACCAGCCGACCGAATCAAAAACTCAGTGGATCTACGGAAAGAGGTGTCGTCGTCGACGACAAACACCAACGATGGATTTCCCGGCTCTTTCACGTTTAGCGCTGAGGATAGCAAATCGCAGAGGCAAATAAAATCTTCTCTCCACGTCTTGCCAAAAAAAATTTGCTATTTGCTATCGTAAATTACTCTGATTCAGCGCAACTTGGAGGGCGTTGAACAATGCATCTTCGCTGAAAGGTTTGCACAGGAAATCCACCGCACCTCCGGCGATGGCCTCTGTCCGCTCGTCTTCTGTCGCGCGGGCGGAGATAAAAATGATCGGAATGCGTTCGTTAGCGCTCATCAGAGTTCGTTGCAATTCCAAGCCGTCAATTCCGGGCATCCGAAGGTCGAGGATTAGAATCAAGCACTTCGTCTCTTTGACTAGGCCTGAATCCAGGAACTGCTGAGCAGACAGAAAGGCTTCAGCCCTGAAACCAAAAGAGCGAACAAGGAATTGGGTCGAGCTTGCCATCGAGGAATCGTCGTCCACAATGCAAACCAAAGGGGCGGTTTGTAGGTTAACGCTATTATTGGGCACTTTGGTTGTTCGATCGTACACTTCGTGACTTGTGCACGATAGCGCGCGGGATAGCCTGTTGCCGTTGGACTTTGGTCCTAGCCTATTGGACTTTGGTCCTAGCTGAAATCGCTCGTAAATGCGGCCGATAACTGCCGATTTTGACCGATGTGAGAAATGATGTGGCTCGCAGAAACCTCGTAGCGTATTTTCTTGAGCCATGGGAGGTTTTGGATGAAGGGGAGAGTCTCCATTGAGCGGATCGCGACGGCGCGGCAGCGCCTGGCGGAGCTGTCGGAGCTCAGCAGCGGCCCGCCTGCCAGCGAGAGCCAGGTACAGCAGGCCGTCGACCTCCTGTCCGGTGTTCTCGATGAGCTAGAGATGGTTGCTAAAGACGGCGAACTCGGACAAGAGGCCGATAACGAAAGCCGGTTCAACACTTTGGCGGAGACGGCCTCAGACGCGATCCTTTCTATCGATGACCAAAGCACGATCCGGTACGTAAATCCTGCCGCCGGGCAAATGTTTGGTTACGAGCCAGCCGAAATGCTGGACAAAAGCCTTACAGTTCTCATGCCCGAGCGTTTCCGGCAGATTCATCAGACCTCTTTGAGGAGGTACGTGGCCACGAAGCAAAGGCACATCTCTTGGAGAGCCGTTGAACTGGTCGGCCTACACAAGAGCGGTCGAGAATTCCCGATCGAGGTCTCTTTTGGTGAGGACATCCGTAACGGCAGGCATTTCTTCACCGGCGTCGTGCGCGATGTTACGGACCGCAAGCGATCCGAGGAGGCACTTCGCGCCAGCGAGCAGCGTCTGCTGGCAATTGTCGACAACACAACCGCAGTCATTTTCATTAAGGACCTCGAACTCCGCTACCTTCTAATCAACCGCGAATATGAACGCCTCTTTGATGTTCGACGCGACCAAATTCGAGGCAAGACCGATTTCGACATTCATCCGCATGATGTCGCCGAAACATTGCAAGCTAACGATCGGCAAGTCATCGAAACCGGTGGACCTTTGCAGTTTGAAGAAGTTGTGCCATCGAAGGCAAGCGCTCGTTACTACGTCGTCGCTAAATTTCTGCTGCGCGATCACCTCGATAAGCCGTATGCGATCTGCGGAATTGCCACTGACATCACGGCGCGGATCAGGTCTGCACATCACACGGCTCTCCATGCGGAAATTCACGCGGCCTTCTCTGGCCTGACAGAAAATCCTTTGCAAACTATCCTCCAGCTAAGTGCAGATTCGGTTGTGCGTCACTTGGACGCGGCGTTCGCCAGGATTTGGACAATCAACGACCAAGGGAACATGCTGGAGTTGCAGGCAAGTGCAGGTCAGTACACCCGGTTGGACGGAGAACACGCCCGCGTGCCGGTTGGCAAGCTCAAGATTGGCCTTATTGCCCAGGAGCGCAAGCCGCACCTGACCAACGACCTGCAGAACGACGAACGCCTCAGCCACCCCGAATGGGCGAAACGAGAGGGAATGGTTGCCTTTGCCGGCTACCCTCTGGTAGTCGACGGACGTTTAGTCGGCGTGTTAGCGATGTTTGCGCGCAAATCGTTAGAACCGGCCGTTCTGCAGACGTTCGCATTGGTGGCGGACACCATCGCAAAAGGCGTCGAGCGCAAATCGGCGGAAAAGAAACTGCGGGAAAGTGAGCGCAACCTGCGCTTGTTCATGGAGACTATTCCCCAGATGCTCTGGAGCGCCGCACCAGACGGCGCAATCGATTATTATAACCAGCGCGTTCTCGACTACACAGGGCTATCCATGGACGAATTACGGGGCGCGGGTTGGATTAAACCGATTCACCCTGACGAACGGGTCGCCATGACCAAGGTCTGGACGACTGCCGTCGCGGAGGGAGTTCCGTTTAAGTTCGAATTTCGCGGTCGACGTGGTGCCGACGGAATGTACCGATGGTGCGTATCAAGCGCTCTGCCGTTGCGCGATCGGGAGGGGCACATCCTGAAATGGTACGGAAGCGTCGTGGATCTGCATGATTGGAAACAGGCGCAAGAATCTTTGCGCTCAAGAGAGGCTGAACTGGCCCATATAACGCGAATTATGACGATGGGCGAGATAACCAGTTCGATCGCCCATGAAATTAATCAGCCACTAGGGGCAATCGTTAATTATGGAAATGGGTGCCTTAGACTTATCACGACCGGTTGCCCTGACCTAACAGATATCGCGACCGCTCTGTCGGAGATTGTAAATGATGCCAATCGAGCGAGTGCTATCATTGCCCAGATTCGGGCGCTTTCGAAGAAGGCCCTTCCTGAGATGGTGGTTTTGGAGGTCAAGGACCTGGTCGCTGAAATCTTGCCACTAGTTCGACATGAGTTAAATGGACGCCGGATAGTACTCAAAACCATTTTATCCGACGATTTGCCCCCGGTCATGGGGGACCGCA